>JABJFC010000076.1 GCA_018662925.1 Alphaproteobacteria bacterium
GAAAATGATGCTAGCTTCATAATAATATTTCTTAAGAAGGGGTTACGTTTTCACCTAAAGAGTGTAACCCTTTTTCTCTCCTTTTCCAGCTATTTCCTCGTACTCAGAGCTTTTTTGTTTCTCTATCTCGGATCTAGGGACCAAGAATCAATAGATGACAAGACAGTTTTAAGGTAGATTCTTTTAGCTAAATTAGGAGATTTCAGAAATGAATATGAAACCTAATATTTTAATAAGAACATGCTGGAAAATATCAATTTCCTTGGCTCTGTTTTCACATATTCTTATACTTAACAAAGATGTATTTGCGATGCCTCCAAAGAAGGAGAGAGATCTCCCAGGTGATAGAGAGCAAGACTCCAGAAAACCTTATAGCATGCAAAAGCTGAGTAAAAAGGAACAACCTATTCTACTTTTTAATGCCCTTATGCAAAAAGCTGCCATCCACTTTCATAGTGGGGAGAAGGATCAACAATTAAATTGCTACAAGCAAATCTTAATTATTGAAGGGCTATCACCTCTGTTTCGGGCTCGAACCCATGCAAACATAGCCGTGGTCCATCTCCATTTAGGGCAAACCATTATAGCTTCTTTGAACTTGCAAAAGGCAGAAGGGTTAGCTTCACTTGAGGAATTAGAGACCGTTATGGGACCACAATCCTTCAGTGTATTTGCAACCACTTATCATAAAACAGCTGAAGACTTGTATCTTAATCATCCTCAAAAGGCATTAGAGTATGAATTGAAAGCGCTAAAAGTGCCTAAACAAGAGGAAAGTTGGTACGAGAAAATACATCTTCATCTCGCTATACTGCACGATAGACTTTTAAAATTTAAAGAAAGCTTAGACCACGCTCTTAAAGCAAAGAGTGGCACACATTTAACTTCTGATGAACGCGATAGAGCACTAGCCTTTGCAGCTATGGGAAGTGCTGAAATTGGAAAACATGAAGATTGTTTGAAATATTTTGACAAAATAAGAAACATAGATAGTTTGCCAAATACTGAACGCTTTCTTCTTCTCTCTACTGTTGGGGGATATTACTTAAGTAACCAAGAATGGGAGAAAGGGATTAATTTTAGGATCCAAGCTACAAACGTTCTTGATACTTCAACTCCTCAATATTTGTGGTCAAAATATCATCTTGCCATGGTGTATGGGGAAAGTGGGAATAAAGAAAAAGAAGTTGAACTTTATAGTGATGTTCTTGAACTCATTAGAAGTATTCCTTCTAGTGAAGAATGGCGGGATGATATAGTTTCAATTCATTTATCTATAGAAATTTTCTTCTTTGTGAAAGAGCAAAAGGAAAAGGAAGAGAGAGAAGCACAAGTGCGCGAACAAGCCTTACAACAATAAAACCAAAGAAGGGAAAGGCGCAGAGATCGTCTTCAGCAGCAGCGACTTGATCATATACGAAAAATGCAGAGAGAGGCTGTAGAAAGAGAACAACGGCTTGAAGAAGAGAGAAAGAGGAAAATTGAGGAAAAAAGAAGGCGTGAGGAATTACGGGCTATCCAAACTGTTCCTACAAATGAAAATTTTTTGATTCAACAAGCTTCTGTTAGTGAACCTCGCTTCGTTCCAGAAGAAAAAAAAGAAAAAGTTAAAACTCGTGGCGTTGCAACTCAACAGGAGAAATCAAAAGAAATAATAGGATCTTCCTCAACACTTCTCCCACCTTCGTTACCAAAATTGGGAGCACAAGCCCAAAACGTTTTTTCTAAGATAGAAGATGAAGACTGGGATTTTACACGAGAAGATTATTCACTCTATCTAACTGATCTACAATGCACACAACGTAAAAATAAAAGCTCACATCGTGTTTTCCAACTTCCAAAAACAACGATTATAACCATTGAAAGAGATGGACAGAAACTCCAAGAGCATGTTTTTCTTGGTGATGAAGATATTGAATTAGGGTCAGTGACACTTCCTGCTTGGAAAGGGAGCCATATACCGTTTTACTTGAGAAAACAACTTCGTGCATTTCATGAAAAGATTAATAGAATTTACACGAAAATTTCTGAATTGAACGAAGGCTCTTCTAGTAGCAATATCAAGTGAGCTCCCTTTTTAACTGTGGCATAGCCTACATTTTTAGTTATTTTCTGACCTCCAAATTATCAACAACTTTTTTAGAGACAGTCATAAATTTAAACTGTAGTGACTTCTCATCTGCTTCCACAAACAAAGCACCGTGCTCTTCTGAAAATCTAAACTCACTTTCTGGGCTTTTATCGATGAACTCATACCTATACTGTCCACCGCCCAAACCAGAAATAATATAAGGGATTCCGCCGACATCAAATCTTTCATACACATGAATATGTCCACTCAAAACCGCCGAAGCCCCCCACTCTGCTAAAGGAACAAAAATTCGTCTTTCTCGATTTTTAGTATAAAAGTTTTGCTTCTCGACCGGTGGAACCATGATTTCAGATGAATAAGGTGGGTGATGAAACACGACTATTTTCCATGGCGAACTTGATTGATGCAATCCTTCTTTCAACCATAGGAGTTGCTTCGAATCTGGTTCAATCCCATCAGGCTCTCTTTGGTCACTAGATAGCATAAAGAAATGAACGCTTCCTTTAACAAAATCATAATAGCGAGCCCGTTTTAGAAATTGAAAATAATCTAAATATGGCTCACCATCTTCTGAATCTAAATCATGATTCCCAATACAGGGGAAAAATCTATTCTCTTCACCCACTGGCTTTTCGTACTTTCCGCTGTAAGGATATATGTAGGTGCTGTAATGTGACCCCACATTATCATCAATGGTTTCTCTGGCACCACAAGGGTAATTATTATCACCCGTTGTCACAATAAAATCGGGGTTTTGACTCTTAACAAGACTAGCAACGCGAACACTAGCATTAGAATTTTCTCCATAATCTCCAAAGGCTGCAAATTTGATTGGAGCAGATGAAGCATCAAATCCAAATTGGAAAACTCCAATGGTCACTACAAATGCTATATTTATAATTTTTCTCATCATTCTTACTCCACTTGAGAAGATTTCTTCAGCAGAGAGTCCCAAAGCAAAACTATTGGATAGACTAATTAGCGGGAGCACACTCACTAACATAAGTGCGCCATCTTCTTTTCTTGAGAAGCGGTTGTCATTAAGCATTATATTTTCCTTTCCTTTTCCTATTAAAAGTTCGTGAATATAGTGCTTATTTAGCTTTGTATTCAGGCAGCTCTCTATGGCGTGAAATCACTTATTCCTGAAAAATACGTGCTTATTACGTAGGAAACAAAGGATGACTCTAAGGACAAAAAATTTGAGCTTAACCTTCTGGCTTTGATTTATTCAGACGTTTCTTATTTAATTTTCCCCAGCCGAAGTTACAGGGACTTTGTTAACCCACTTTTTCTTTTTTAGGAAAATTATAATTGCTATGATCCCAATTAGATGGCAGGTCATCCGTTTTTACGTCTTGCTTAATAGCTCCATTTTCAAAAAAAAGTATTCTATCAAATATATCAAAATTGGTAGGATTATGCGTGATCATTATAAAGGTCTTAGTTTGAGTATCAGAAATAATAGCTTCTAATATTTCTCTCTCCATTTTGTTATCTAAGGCTGAAGTTGCTTCATCAAGAATCAAGATTGGCGAATCACACAGAAAGGCTCGAGCAAGAGCAATTCGTTGGCATTGTCCCCCAGATAATTTTACGCCATTTTCGCCAACGAGTGTTTGGTAGTTTTTTTCAAGATTCATTATAAATTCATCTGCCCTTGCGAGCTTGGTAACCTCTCTAATTCGAGTCTTATCCGAATTTGGATTACCATAACGAATATTATCCTCAATACTTCTGTGAAATAGAGTCGTATTTTGTGGGACATAAGCAATTTTCTCAATCAAATCCATTTGGTTTTTTTGTGCAATTTCTTCATCCGAGATCAAAACCCTCCCTTTTTCTAACGAATATAAGTTTAAGAGAAGGTGCATCAAAGTGGTTTTCCCAGAACCTGATTCTCCCATTATTAAAACACGCTGTCCTTCAGGAATTTCTAAGTTCAAATTGTTGAATAAACTATGTTGAGGCTCATAGCCAAAGCGAATGGAGTCAAAACTAATCTCACAACCACTGTGAGAGGAGGGCCTCAGCACACCTGTTACATTATTTCCTGTCTCAGATAAATGCGATAGAGCCTCGGTTGCTATACCAATTTCTTTAAATAAATCTAAAAGATTCACGGAAGCTACCCATGCCGAACGCCTTACGTAAAAACACGTCGCTGTCACAAATGAAAAATCACCAAGTGTAAGTCTCCCCACTTTCCATCCCCAACCGAGCAACCCTACCATTGCAAGAAGCATTAACATAGAAATAACGCTTCTTAGGGAATCAGCCTTAAAAGTTATCCACTCTATCCTTCGAGCACGCGTTTTTTCAGAATTTTGGAGACTAAGAGTAAGTCTGTCGTCAATATTCCTTCCTGAGAATGTCTTGAGAACGAGTATATTCCTAAACAAGTCTCCAATGTGACCTAACAGCTTATTTTCTGAAGAAGCATATTCGTCCGAAAAATGAATGCTTTTCTTGGCAAAAAGAAACGTAACTAGATTCATTCCCAAAAACCAAAGAATAAAAAATACCGAAAATAAGCTACTAATGGAAAATAGGAATCCAAGAGCAATAAGAGATGATACAAAAACAGGAAAAATCCCGTACAGAAAACTTGCGAGAAGAAGATCAAAGCTATTTGAAAGATTCTTATACTTTGTGATGAGCTCTCCTATCTGCTGATCCTGAAAAAAAACAAGCGGTTTCTTAAGGACATCTGATAGAATGACTTCTCTAAATTTTGCTCTTAAATCAGGAATAAATTTTATCCAAAGATAATTACATCCTCTTATGGAGAGTTCCATGAGGGCCATAAGCACGAAATAGTATAAGATTGGCCTGACCAAAACATTTGAAAGTGTCGAAAAGGCCCCTTCATTATAAGAAAGGTCATCAATTATAATTTTAATCAAGTATGGCGCGGCTGTCTCAGCTGTACACCAGACAACAGGAAACAAAAATAATAATAGGATTTTCCGGCGATAATTAAAGGCAACCCTATAATAAAAATTTAAAAGATTTTTATTCATAATGGCTATGATATCTTCTTCATTTTTTTCAGATCTACTTCTTCAAAGGCATCCCTAATTTCCAGAATTTCCTGAGGACCAATATCGAAATGAAGAATGAATCTCAAATTACCCCTACTATATGCGTGGATGCGGATACCTAATTTCGCAAGCTCTTCTTCAAAATCATAGGCAGTCAAAGAATCGTGAATAATTTTTACGAGAATAATATTTGTCTCTATATTATCTAAATCCACCTTAACGAAAGGTAATTCACTTAATTTTCTACCTAAGTTATACGCATTATCTAATACTGATGAAATTAACTTTACATTATTATCTAGGCCGTACAAACATGCTGCTGCAAGCATTCCAGCTTTGTGCATATAACCTCCAAATTGGAATTTATGAAACCATACGTCTTCGATAAAATTTTTGCTCCCGGCAAGTACAGCACCCATTGGAGCGCCTACAACTTTACAAAAATCAATAAAAACTGAATCAAAGGGTTCTGCATATTTTTTAGCAGAGATTTTTGTTTTCTCTTGTGCAACTAGTAATCGTGCTCCATCCATATAGGTAGGAATTGAGTATTTCCGAGACATTTGACATACTGCTTGCAACTCCTCTAAAGGCCAAATTGCACCCCCCCCATAATTTGTGGGATTTTCAACGGAAACAAGGCATGGGTGGGAATAATTAAACCCAAAAAATTTATCCAGTTCTGCCTCTAGTTGTTCGGAGGAGTAAATACCTCTATTCCCATTAATAAGGATGGGTTGTGCATGAACGAGTCCTGCGAAAATAGTTGGATTTTTTAAAACCGGATGAGCCGTTTTCTCTATAATAATTCCATCTCCAGGACGCCTGCACCACGTCCTGAAAGCCAGTGTATTACACATAGAGCCTGAAGGCAAAAAGACTGCAGCCTCCTTACCAAGAAAATCACACACTCTTTCCAGTAACAAGTTGACAGTCGGATCTTCTCCTGCAACTTCATTTCCTACTTCTGCATTACACATATATTCACGCATACCCTTGCTAATAGAGCAGTTGGTATCGCTAAACAAATCTATTCTGAATTTCTGTTTCATCATTAAGAGGCCTTTTTAACTGTTTTCAGTTTCATAACCACTTTCTCTACAATCTCTGCAGCTTGCATGACATCAGATTCCAAAATGTCTTTATGGATGATAGCTCTTACAGTTGATGGCAGCCAAGGAAAAAGAAGAAGCCCGTGTTCCTGGCACAGATTTAGAAATGTTTCTGCGTCTACGTTAAGAAGACGAGTACTAAATTGGATCATGTTCGTTTGACCCGAAAAAGGATTAATGTCGAGTTCTTCAATATTCTTCAGTTTGTCCAATAGTTTTTTTGTGTTTTCATGATCGATTTTAATCCTTTGGATATTGTGTTGGATAGCGTGATGAGCCGCACAAGCATTAAAACCAATTTGATGAACGCCACTTCCTAACCACATTTTATAGCGTTTTGCTTGCTCAATAATCTCTTTCTTACCCATTAGCATAGAACCAAAAGGCGCACCAAGCCCCTTAGAAAAGCAAACACTGAGTGTATCAGCCTGTTTTGCATATTCTGCGAGTGGAATGCCGGTTTCAATATGAGCATTAAAAATCCGAGCCCCATCCAGATGAAGGCCCATTCCTCTTGCTTTTGTATAAGCTCTAAGTTTTTTAAGCTCCTCTATGGGGAAAACCTTTCCCACCCAACCATTGATTGTATTTTCAACAGAGACTAACTTAGGCTGAGAGAAATAATAATAACGAGGTTTTGAGTTAATAGCTGCTTCTACATCATCACAAGTTAGAATGCCGTCTTGAGTAAATCTCGTGTTGAGCACTACATTACAAACTGAGGCAAAAGCAGCACTATCAAAAAAATTGATATGATAGTTATATTCGGTAATGACTTCGTCCCCTCTTGGAACTTGAGACATGATAGCGAGACGGTTGCTTAGCATTCCACTTGTTGAAAAAAGAGCATCTTCAACTTGGAAAAGTTCCTTACAATATTCCTGTAGACGATTGACACTTTTGTCTTCTCCATAAGCATCATCTCCAACTTCTGCTCTCGAGATAGCCTCTCTAATTCTAGAATCGGGTTGTGTGACTGTTTCACTTCTCAAGTCGATCATTTAATTTCCTAGGCAAAATGATTGTAAGGACTCTTCATATCGTAATCTACATACTCATTCGTATGTGACACTCTAAGTTTGAGATCTTCTATGTACTCTTTCAAAGAAACTTCATCGGGGATAAGATGGGAAACATCAGATCTATATTTTTTTAAAGCATAAATCCATATAGCTCTTCTCGCATTAATCCATTCTTGATCCCATGGGCTATCTTTTTGAAGTTGATCAATAGTACGGAACTCAAGATACCAAGTGTATCGAGGATTGGGACTTTCATTTTTTTCTGAATAATGAACTGTTTTTACATTATGGATAACGATATCTCCAGCCTTTGCCATGATAGGAACGAATTTACCTTTGTTTTTCTCATAAACTTCATAAATTTCGGTCTTCGTCAGAGGACCCATCTTGTAGCTTCCAGGTAAATAATAAACAGGATTATCATAAGAATCATGCATATATATTCCCACACTAAACACGTCATATTTGGCGGACTGAAGTGCTAGATCTTGGTGAATAGTTACCGGAATTCCGTGCTTTGGTATTTTTATAAGCATGTCCTCCCAAGTGGGAACGATCCGCGTAATATCGTCTGAAAGTTCAGAAATAATTTTTAAGATAGCATCGTGTACTAATAATTTTAAAAAAAATTCTCCTTTTTCGAACATATATCGAATTTTATGAATGTGTTGAGAGTCGTTTATGCGAAGAAAATCCTCTTCGTTTTCCTTGGAAGAAAGCGCCTTTTCCGTTTGTGACAATAAAGTCTCTACTTCCTCTGGTGCCAAAGCGTTTCTGAGAACACAATATCCATCTCTTAGAAAAGTGCCTTTTAAGCTCAATAAATCAGTCATCTTTTTCTCCTCTAGTTTCAAGATAAAGCTTGAGTTGCCTTAGAAGACTATTCCAAAGAGCAACATAATGAGTTCCATGGGCATCACTTCCATTATGCAATTCATGGCCTTGATGAAGAATGTGTAGATTTTGCAAGGCGAGCCTAGCTTTGTTTTTATCAAATAAAAATGGAAAGTCATGACACATCAAAAGATCTTGCCAGGTTAGTAGGAGTTTCTCGAATGATGCCATTTTTTCTCCCAAAAAAGTTTCTAATCCTCTTTCTAAGAGTCCTTGAGTTACCGACTGACATGTCCACATGCCAAAAGGACTTTTTTGAATTTCGGGTATATTTTTTGGTGGTTGATAAGAGGAACTTTTCCAGCGTGTTACAAAAGCAAAACGATTAAATCCAATTTCATTTTTTCCACTTCCATGCCAAGTTCTGGAGTCAAAAAGAATTGTATCACCTGCCTTTGCAGGAAGCGAGATACATGATTGAGAATTTGACTTATTATTCCGCTTCAAATCCACAAATTGAGGAGACCAAAAGTCAACCGCAGGTTGAATAGGATCCAAATGACTCCCTAGAACAAAATCTAAAGGCCCAGATTTTGGGGGCACATCTGTTAAGGCAACCCAAGCGGTGATTTGATATGGATTATCTGGTGAATACGATATGTCCTGATGAAAGGGAACAGGTTCTGGAGAGTGTTTTGTTTTAGATATTACATTTACCTTCTCAAGCGAACAATCGCCAATAACTCTCTCAACTTGCTTTGAAAGTTTTTTGACGAAAAGCAGGTCAAAAACACTGGTGATTGGTGAGGGTGAACTCCACCGACTGAGGGCCGTTAAATATTCATCTGTCTGACAATCAAGCTCATCAGCACATTTTTTAAAAGCCTGGTTTAGACGCATTAAATAGGGCTCTAGAAAATTACGATCAAACACTGAGGGAAGTAGTGCGTAGCCGTCGTTTTTAAGGCTTTTCTGGGTTTGAGATAAAGTATTTAATGCTAAGCTATTTTGCTTCATAGGCTTTTAACCTGCATAAGGGACAAACATTGAGACATACCCTGAATCACCTCAATTTCCATTCCAACTTGTAGTAGTATTTCTTTCCAGTTCTGAAGAGTTCTGACTTTTCCGCCAGTTTCCGCCATCATATTTAAATCAAACATTCCTCCAAAAGAAGAATTCTCCTCTAAGATCATTTCGAAAATGTATAGTTTTCCCCCACTCTTTAACGATTCCTTGGCATTGTTTAAAATCAAGGTTGCTTGAGAGTCTGGCCAATAATGCATGTATCTGGGAAGAATTATAGCATCTTGCTTTTTACTGAGGGGTGTAAGCAAGTTTCCCTCATCTATTAACAGTCTATTTTTATATACATCTAGGGAACTTATGTTCTTTATGACAAATGGTTCACCTAAAAATTGGGTTTTGACATCTTTATGATGATCCAAAATTTTTGGCAAGATGGTTGCGGACGCTCTTCCTAAACCGGTAATAAGTTCATGCTTAGACCAATCTTGTAGTGTTCCAATAGAAGTGAAATCACAAGCATTATAGCCGTCTAGGGCTTTAAGATATTTTGTAACGCTCTCTTCGTTTTTCTCTAACTCTTTAAAGGAAATATGCCGTTTTAGGCTTGATTCACGCATCAGTTTAGCTAACTCTTTCCACGAATCATTCACGCGTGACCACATATAACCTGCAGAGTGCATAAAAGAGTTTTCTGTTGGAATTAAATGTTGTCCCTTTTGTGTGAGAGACCAATCTCCACTTGAATTTTTTTCAACTATATCAAGCTCCCAAAGCCCTCGTAGAATTCTTAATAAAAATTCTTCTTTGATGAGTGTTTTTTCAGAAAGTTGACTTAAAATCCCCGGAAGACTTTCGAACAGTTTGAGATCTACCGCTGTCCTAATTGTCCAAGTTTTCCAAAAACCAACCATATCACCAGATAATTCACCCATGAAATCATTCTGTTTTTGTAGAGTATTTATTATTTTGGCAACATCACCTTTTTCAGAGAGAAGAAGTCTAGTCCCATCTTTTCTCTCTACGTAGGCCACACCGTTATAAAACGGTTCTATAGATGTAAACCTTTCTTCATAGATTGAATTCCCTTTAACATCCACATGGAACCACCCAGCAGAGTCTTTTGCTCGGGCAAACCCTTTGTGGAATATATCTAGGTGATCAAACCACTTATCATGGATGAAATTTCCTTTCTCATCTATATGGGTGTGTTTACCGCACTGATTACAAATAACGGCAATTCCATCCTTAAAATCTCCAACATAATTATACCTTTCTGAATAAAGGGGCCCTCCTTGATCATTGATATGGAAATAATTTCCCTTAAAATCTCTTACAACACATTTTTCTTCTTGATAATTCCCGCACCATCGAAATTTTGACGGATATACTGGATCTCCATTAGGGAAAATATGAAACGAACCCTCATTAGTTTCAACAGCCGCTTTTCCGTCATAAAAGCCAAAGGTACGAATATAGCGATTATCGTAGGCAGGACTTCCATCCGTTTTAATATGGTATGCCCCTGACGCGTCTATAACGGGAGCGAGCCCAGGCTCATGATACTTCAAAACGTTTGAGAACTTTTCAGAGTATAGCGGAATCCCTGCTTTTAGATGATGTGTCCCACAATCTGATATTTTAAGTTTTTTAAGCATGGTATTTAGGCGACTTTCTTGACTTCTTCAGGTGGTTTTCTCATATTGCAGCCGACACAAAGTGGGTGGCTCATATAAGTCTTTTGAAGGTTCTTGTACGCCTTGCTTTCCCATATTTCGGCTAAAGACATTTCATACAGATTCCCAAACTCTCCCAATTGCTTTCTTTGTTCATCGGGCGCACAACATGGGCTAAAACGACCCTCGGTATTGACCCATGCTTCTTTGTTTAAAAAAGGACAAACGGCGTTTGGATCTATATCATGTTGAGCAGTTTCATTTAAAATAGAAATGTTCTCAAGACGAACATACTTACCATTAGGCAACTTTTGAGAGGCTGCCACTTTTTGAGCTTTGATCACAGCACTATTCCAACGCTCAATAGACGCTGGACTTCGACGCATTGATAGGTTTTTTATCTCGCCAAAATGAGCCCATAAATGGTGTCCTTTAATACGGTCTACTCCATAATCAATAGCTAACTGTACAATATCGGATAGTTCATGCACGTTAAGTTCGAGAAAGGTCAGTTGCAAAGTAACCTGACACCTATCACCGCCGTCTACAGCATATTCATCTCTAATACGTACAAACGTCTTTAAATTTGACAACATAGTCTCCCACTTGGATCCCAACATGATCTTTTCCTGAGTTTCCTTTGTTGCACCGTTCCATGAAAACTTTACATCCGATGTGACAGGTACCAATAACCTTGACCATTCTTCGGGTGTTTTGCGTGGAAAACTCCCATTGGTTGTCAAATTTAGCTTCACACCAAATTCGTGGCACATATTAATTATCTCATCAAACTGCTTATACATAAGGGGTTCCCCCATAGTTGAGGGAATGATTTCTCTCAATGGAGTCCCTTTGCTTTCTTCTAACATTTTTCTGATGAGATTGATGTCCATCCTGCGCTTGGCAATTCCAGCTTTAACTCTCTCCTCTTTCACTTTACTGTGTGGTGAAAAGCACTCACACATTACGCATTTGAAATTACAATCGTCAGGATTAGTATCAAATGTTATTCGCCATGGGCCAGGTTTTGTTACCATTGCTTTCATCCTTTTTCATTTTTATGAGTGATGTGTAGTATTTTTCTAAAGTATGAACGTGATTTGATAAATCTGGGACATTTCCATCCTCAGAATAAATATACCCTCTTTCACCAAGGGATTCAGCTAGTAGGGGATTTTGAGCCATTCTTTCCATTTGTTTGCACAAATCTCGAACTTTTCTGTGCTCAAAGAGAAGGCCATTTACTTCATGGCAAACATATTCAGCCATCCCCCCAATATTTGCAGTAATTACAGGTACTCGTGCCTGCTGTGCTTCATGGATGACTAAGGGAGAATTTTCTTCCCAAATAGAGGGAACAACAATGGCATCCACCCGATTAAAGACATCTTGGACAATATTTTCATTTTGATACTCTCCTACCCAGTCTATCAAAGACTGTTTTCTTTCAGGAAGTTTTAGAACAAAATCTTTTAAGGCAGGAGTTACATCTCCTCTTTCCCGTCCCCAGATTCTTAAACGACAATTGGACTTTACCTTACCAAAGGCCTCTATTAGGTGGTGAATCCCTTTTTGAGGTGTATGTGTTCCAATATAACCAAATACGAAACTTTCTTTAGAATTCCGTTTTCTGTTTTGGAGTCTCTCAAGATCAAAGCCGTAATCTAGATAGATAAGCTTATCGTCTGAGAGATAGAAATAAGCTTTATATTTTTCTAATAGATATTTAGCTGGAGCAACAAAAAGATCAACTTCCTTAACGACGTCTCTCATGTGCTTCATGCGTATTTTAAACCAGTGAGTCCAATACTCTAGTTCATCCTCTTTCTCTGATTCCATTCCAGAAAAGTATCCCGAATAACACCGCTCCGCACATTTGCGATTTTCTTGACCATCGCAGAATTTCCATACTTCTTTGCTGTTTTCAGGGTTTCTTTGCAAAAACTGACCTCTGGCACATATAAGCCAATAATCATGCAAGGTATAAACAATTGGAACATTCCTTTTCTTGATTTCCCAAATAAGAGTTGTTGAGAGGTGATTTAAATGTCCTATATGGACAATGTCAGGAACAACTTTATCCATTAATTCTCCGAAAATAGCGTCAACTTTAGGGTGACTATAGCGATAGCGTTGGCGAATTAATGGAATGTTGATTAAGTGCTTTAGAATTCTAGAGTCTAAATGGTCAAATTCCTGTCTAACAGTGTAATCTGGTAGAAAAGAATTCTCTTCTCTCGTAAAAACGTGTACCTGGTTATTCTCAGAGAGACCATGGCATAGGTTCTGGCTATACACCTCTGAGCCAGCATTATATGTAGGTGGGTACCCATGTATGAGCTTTAGAACTCTCATGCTATTTTCCGTCGCTCTTCTATCTGTGTTCTTAAAAGAACAAGATATTTATCGATAGCCTGCTCGAAATTATAATGAGTCTTCCATCCTAGTAATTCTTTTGACCTAGAAGGATCACCATAAAAGCGCGATACATCAAAATTCCTTGGAGGCAATTCTAGAAGTCTAGATTTAGATCTTGCTTTTCCTATAATGATATTTGCTGCTTCTCCCAGTGTCTTCCCTTGGCCTGAAGTAAAGTGTATAGGGGGCAAAGAGCTTTCCTCCTGAACAAGATGTGCAACTACTAAAAAAATACCTCGTGCAACATCTTCCACATGGGTAAAATCAAAGACATTCTCTCTTCCTTCAATTTTTAAAGGCTGATTATTCAGGGCACCCCAACTAAAGGCAGGAATCACACGGTCTACATGATCATCTGCTCCACCAAACACATTGGAAAATCGAAGAATAGATGTCTTAAGCCCTTCTCGCCTTACTTCAGTGATAAGTTTTTCGGCCGCAACTTTTGAATGAGCATAAATGTTCATTGGTTTTAAGGAGAAATCCTCTTGAACGGGAAGAATTTCCTGTTCGCCATAAACTTCACGACTGCTCGCATAAATTATCCATGGCTTCTTTGAGCTGGTTAGTGCTGCCCTTATTACATTTCTTGTTCCTATTCGATTCGTCTTATCACAAAGTTCTGGGTTCTGTTCTCCCCATATAACCCTCGAAACAGATGCCAGATGGATGACCCCATCACAACCCTTAATCTTTTCAGACAAAAGCTCCTGATTTGAAAGGGTGCCATATCCAGGATGAGTTTTATGGTAGAAATTATCATATTCAACAACTCGAAAACCCGAAGTCTCTAGCAGTTGAGAAATGCTGCTTCCAATAAGTCCTTTTGAACCGGTAATAAGTATTGTAATCACACTCAAATATCCCTCTATAAATACACTTCTATAAAAGAAATAATTTTTTTAAAATTTTATTCTCATGTAATAAAATCATTAAAAGTTGTATCCGTCTACCCAAAATCCGCGATAGGAAGTTACATTTCTCCTTCAAGTTCAAGGGGACGCAGTTTTTTCGATCGAGCGCGAGTTTTTTTAGGTGTTAAATTTTTAAATCAGCAATAATTGACCCAAAGCGCTAAAAGTTACTCTAA
>JABJFC010000077.1 GCA_018662925.1 Alphaproteobacteria bacterium
CGTGCGTATGATTCAGAAAGGACAAATTAAAGACCTTGATGCCGTGCTATCCACCTTCCAAAATTTTGCGGCTCTAATGACGTAATGTGCCTGAAAGAAAGGAATCTTCTGTCTCTCCACGACCCTGCACAACAAACGCGACAGAGCCGTTTAAGATCAGAGAAATCGAACCATAATTATTATAAGTTTACAAAAACGGCTCAGAAGGAATTCGGACAGAATCAACAAGATTGGAAAATCCTCACAACGCGTTTTGAACAAAATCAAAATCTATCACCTAATGTAGCAAAGCACACAGCGTCACTTATTATTCAACATAGAGAAAAATACGCCTACTCCCCAACAGAAGAGCAGATAACTCAATTCGTAAAGGTTGCTCTGTATTCTCATGAAAGGGCTCAACAACTAGATGATACTTACGGTCATATATCTTCCCATGAAAGAAAAGTTATTAAGGAATATATACGTTTTCAAGAATCAAAGGAGATTTTAAGGAATCCACAAATACTAGATTCTGCCGAGCTGAAAGAAATGCAAACGCGAACACAGCAAGAAATGCACTCTCAGATTAAACTGACACAAGAACAGTTAAAAGAGAAAGAGCTATCGAGAGGGATTGAGCGCTGACGAGAATTAAATTCTTGGTTCTTGACACGGGTTCACCTCCATGTGAATTTAGTTACAAAATAGCTTTAAACATCAGCTTAACAAGATAAAAATGGAAAGAGTATGCTTCGCATAAAAATTTATAATTTTTCTCTTTCTTTCCTTTCTTTGTTTCTTAGTCTTCTTATTTATAGTGATGCTCTGGCAGGAGAGGAAGAAGCAGAAGAACGTAATAGAGTTTATAGGTTATCCACCCATGAAGAACATGTTGGAGCATTAGAAAGTGCCTTTAAAAGTGCCGGAAAGTCCGTCTTAGTCACAAATTATGGAAACCTTTATACTTCTGTTCTTAAAACACCTTTATTTACAACAATAATTCCTGAAGCACGTCATAGAAACGTACAAGTTTATTTTCGTTTTAATTATAGTGATAAAGAAAGCCGATATTCTCCAATTCCTTCTGAAGTAGAAAAATATTTTCATAACTATGGTATCAATGCAGCTTGGACACAAACACATGCAAAAATCGTTGCTGTTGATAGTAAACTAGTTATGGTAGGGTCTTTCAATTGGCTTTCCGATTTAACAGTCCCTGTCCACTATCGCTCGTTCAATAGTACTCTTGTTTTTGAGGGAGACGAAGCCTGTAGAATGACAGATGATATATGGAAAGTTTTGAAGTACTATAGAAATAAGGAATTTGGAGAATATAATAGAACCAACCATAGGAAAGCGTACTTATTCAAGCGCAATCCCGACAACCAACTATCTAGGCAATACGTTTTGGACGATGAATCCACACTTACATATGTACCTGTTATAGAGGAACATAGAAGAAAACTCTTGGACATTTTTGAGCGCGCGAAAAAAAGAATCGTTATTTTTTCTCCTTTTGTTTCATGGGATGGAGTTAATACTTATCAACGAGATTTTGTAAGAAACCTCCTCACAACCGTTTTAGAAAGAAATGTATCGGTTTGTTTTGTATGTTTGCCTGACCATGAAAAGAGATATAGAGACTATTTAGGAGATTTATTTAATTATTCAAATTTAAAATTGAAGACCTTTCCTCACCTTCATGCAAAGACCATTATTATGGATGACAAACTCATAGGAGAGGGTTCATTCAATTGGCTATGTGCGGCTCGAGATGAGATCTATCATACTCATAAACATGAAGCCACACTCATTTTTGAAGGTTCGAAAGCTAAAGACTTTATTCAAAGTTTTTATCAAACAGATCTTGGAAGACTTGCGTCGGAAGATGTATATGTTGAACATTCATCCTCTGATAATAAAAAAAGAAAATACGATGAAAAACTTCCTCCTAGAAAGAAGTTAAAGCCAAATTTTTCAGATGAAGAGAGATTCTTTTCTGATAGAAGAATGGAAATTGAAAAAGATATGTGGGTACACTACCCATTCTGGACCAAATATTCTGATGATTATATCTATCTGGTATACGGGAAGTATTTTGAGATCATGTCAGGGGAGAGGTTTAACAGAGAAGGATATTGTGTTCGAATTAACAAACAAGAATATCTCAGAGATGATCAAAATATAAAGTATTTTAATGATATTCAGAAAGCTAAAGAAGCAACTTATACCAACTCCACAAAATAAACTTACAAATAATTTAAGGAACAAAGAGATTTGAGAGTTTGAGGTTGGATTGAATTAATAAAGTCAGAGATTTCAATTTCCAGAGCCGCCAAGGTATCAAAGACCTTGTTTTTAATGGTGTTTTGCTTGATATACCGCCAAAGTCTTTCGACAGGATTCAGCTCAGGAGAATATGGAGGCAAAAGCATGACGCTTATATTGGAAGGCACGGATAAAGATTGAGATTTATGCCAACTAGCACAATCCATAACAATCAAAGCCTTTTTGCTTCCAAGGTGTTGGGACATTTGCTGCAAAAAGATGTTCATGCACACAGTGTTTACGAGCGGTAGAATCATGGTGAAATCTTCACCATTCTGAGGACTTACAGCGCTATACAGATAAAAGTTTTGGAACCCCAGCTTTACTTTCACTGGAATTCTTTTTCCTTTTGGAAACCACCCATGCCCTAGTTTTGAGTGGGTACCAAATCTAAACTCGTCAAAAAAGTAAAGAAGCCTGTCAGGATCTTCATCAAACTGCTTTTTAAGATTTTTTTTTAAATTCTTTATGCAAACTCTTGTCTTGTTTGTAGTGCTTCGCTCGTGGAGTAATGTATGAGAAGTTCAGTTTTCTCAGTAAATTATTGGTCGCCGACATGCCTAGTTGCTTGCCAAAATCTTGCTCGATCTTTAGTTTAACTGCCTTAATTGTGAGATTGAAGTCTTCTTGTAAGCAGGTTTTTACCGTCGCAACCTCCTCATCGTTCAAAATGCTTTTACGCCCTCTGCCGGGCTTCAGTTTAAGGCCTTCAACCCCTCCTTTTTCAAACTCACTTATCCATTGCATGAGGCTTACTCTACTAACACCAAAGATTTCTGAAACCTTTGAAATGCCTTCCTCTCCTAGAAACCTTTGAAATTCTTAAAGATTGCGTTGTTGCCATCTATAAACATTACATAAGTGGCAATAATAATATTGAAATTATAGAACTTGCCGTATATAAACTATCTATAAGCGGCAATAACTAGGGTATGGATATGTATTTAATTGGTCGAAAAAAAGAACAAACTATTCTTGAAAAAATGCTTTCCTCTAAAGAAGCAGAATTTGTTGCTATTTATGGAAGAAGAAGAGTTGGCAAAACCTATCTAATCCAACAGTGTCTCTCTCAAAAAGGTGTCTATCTTGAATGTACAGGAACAAAAGATGGTAATTTAAAAACACAACTTCTCAATTTTACCCAAAGCTTTTCAACAACCTTTTATCCAGGAATTCCCATAAGTTCTCCTAAAAGCTGGAGGGAAGCCTTTGAGCTTCTTACACAGGAAATTATAAAGCATAAAAATAAGAAAATAATTTTATTTTTTGATGAACTTCCCTGGCTTGCCACACGAAAGTCCAAACTCCTCCAAAATTTGGATTATTTCTGGAACACTCAGTGGAGTAAATTGCCTCAAGTAAAATTAATTGTTTGTGGTTCAGCAGCGTCATGGATGATCTCTCATTTGATAAATGCTAAAGGAGGACTGCATAATCGTGTAACCAAAACTCTGCTTTTGGAACCTTTTAACCTCTCTGAAACAAAGATGTTTCTTGAGAAGAAAAAAATTAAGCTGTCAAAAAAGCAAGTGCTAGACTTGTACATGGTAATGGGTGGAATCCCATATTATCTCAATCATCTAGATCCTACAAAATCAATTTCACAAAATATTAATGATATGTGTTTTAAAAAGGATGGGGTTCTATACGGTGAGTTTCATCGTCTGTTTCGATCACTTTTCGAAGCGGCTGAACTCAATCTTCAAATTGTCAAGGTCATTGCTCAACGACACTACGGAATTTCTTTTTCAGAACTAGCTCAGAAAGTAGGAAAGAAAGTAGGAGGCCGACTTGCCGAACGACTTGACGAACTAGCTGTTGCTGGCTTTATTCAACGATTTTTGCCTTATGGGCGCAAAAAAAGAGATCACTATTATAAGGTCGTAGATGAATACATATTGTTTTATTTTAAATGGATTGCGGACTTAATAGAAGGGAAGGAACTTCCAAAAGGGACAGATTATTGGACCCGAATTTCGAAATCTCCGGCGTGGTATAGTTGGGCAGGCTATTCTTTTGAGAATATTTGTTATAAACACGTCGATAAAATAATTCATGCCCTTGGGCTTGAAAACTGTGGTTGTTTTGTGAGCCACTGGAGATATCACGGTAACTATAGAAAGGAAGAAGATGGTGCACAAATTGACCTACTTTTAGATCGTGATGATGATGCCATCACTTTATGTGAAATTAAATATTCATCTAAACCTTTCATTATTGATAAGTCTTACGCCAAAAATTTAATGAAAAAACAAGAAGTTTTTGAAAAAAATATTAAAACACCCAAACAAATATTTTTAACAATGATTACCGTTTCTGGATTGAAAAAAAACGGATGGTCCGAAGAACTCGTTCATCACTCTGTTACATTGCAAGACCTGTTCTAATCAATATGCTCTTATATGATTGGGAATCCTTGATGTACAGCATATATAATGGAGACGCAGGCTATTTCAGAGAGAGATCATGCAACTACACGCTTTATCTATAATAGCCTTCTGTATCTATTTTCATATACAATATTTTATCCCATTTCATGATTCAATGAATGTTTTCCTTGAGAGATGATTTTCTGAGATATTTTAGCTTTTTTGGGCTTCTCTTCTTTTGTAACAAATGCTTTAGAATTTTTCACACTGGGTTTATAATTCATAGCGAGCTTGCTAACCGGGTATTGCCCTGGCAGTTTCACATAACACTCTAGATCTTTCAGACTCATGATCTCTGTTGGCAAAACGATAGGGCGACTCAGATTATTCTGACTCAATGAGACCCCATCTCTCATGGTATTAGAACCATAAGAAAGATTTTCCTGTACTTCTTTCGTTTCTGCCTCCCCAAGAACATTGGAAATCCAACTGGTCGTATTAGGATCTGTGCTTCTAAAAAAGATTTTCGTGTTAAAAAGATCTAAGAGAGCTTGAGACGTAGAGTGCCCGTATATGTTTATCAGTTGGGGAAAACTTTGAATTCCTGCCATTAAACACCCTCCATATTTTCTTGATTCCGCGAGTGCTGCCTCAAGAGAAGGTAGTTTTTGAAGTGCCGGGAGCTCATCCACAATAAACCATAATCTTCTTTGAGAATCAGGGTCTAAGGTCATCAATGCGTTGATAGCTATATCCATCCATGCTGTTATCAGAGGTTTAAGGGTTTTTCTCTGATCAGGCCTTGCTGTTAAAAACAACCACCCACTCTCACTTTCATCCTCAATCCATTGCCTGATAGAAAAATCTGATTTTTCTTCTAAATGTTTTAAACAAGCTATTTGTGAGACGAGCGTAGAGCGAATTGAAAATGTTGTTTTATCCCCTTTTTCATCTGTAAAAGGGGCGGCTTCTGTTCCCAAAAAAAATTGGCTATAGTCCTTCAGGCTCGATTTTACCAACACCTCATAAAGGTTTTGTACGGAACAATCCCCCTCTTCCTTCAATTTTTTTAAAGCGGTTGATAAAATTATTCTTCCCGCATTATCCCAGAAACTATCTTGAACAGATTTTTTGTGAGTTACAAAAGCCTCTGCAAAAGTATCAAACTGTGCTTCTGTTTGGCACTCATCCCACACAGACCAGTTGGTAGATCTTTGGTCAAACGGATTTAAAATAGTGTCACACTCTGAGTTATAAAAACGCAAAACATAATCACCTGTTAAATCCACAATAATAGCTCTATCTCCTCGTTCTCGAATTTGAGGAAGAAGGGTATTAAAACAATTGGATTTACCGGAACCAGTGGTGCCAGTGACCATCATATGAGACGTTTCTTTATCTTTAACCAAAGGGAGCTTATCTAAAGACAAGTCTGAGGCTGCTTTTCCCTTAAGTAGAAGTTTTCTCAAGTCTTTAACAGACACGAGTTTCTGTCCCCTATTAACTTTCTTTATCGATTGTGTGTATCCTCTAAAAATAAAAAAGAAGATGGTTAAAAATGCACTCAATAAACCAAACAAAACCCCAAATACTAGATTTTGTTTGAGAGTGATTTCAAGACGATCGATAGATCGTTGCATATAAAGATTTCGGACAAGATCCTGAGATCGCACTTGTCCTACTCTGCCATCTTGATATTTAAAATCCTGCGTTACCTTTTCTTCACTTCCAAAACTCATGTTCAATAACAACTCTGCATAAAGACTTTCTTTGAGCAAATACCACTCATAAGAAGACGTGTTTCTGTAAGTCTGATATCCAAAAAAAGGCTGATACACAAAATTGTAATAAGAACTGTTGAGAAGATTATTTGCTTAAACATACGTAATCGGTGCAAAGATAATTGTCCGCCGCGGGTGAAGTGATTGCTAATTCTCATAAATCCTCCTTTTTATTTGATAAATAGTGTAGTTTTGGTAAAGTGAAAAAAAGAGGATTAAATATGACAAAATCTTCACCCCCATCAAATCATCGTCCTTTTGTCCTTCGCAAATCCATCGTGCTAGTATCGGCGAGCATAGCTGTAGTCGTTGGTTTGTTTTATGAAAACTTGCAGGTTGGTGTTTTTTCCTATTTTTGTTTTGCCGTTTTGCTGGATTATGTATGTCACTACGTCTTGAGACTAAAACCTTCTCAGTTCGCAATCCGTTCCCAATTAAAAAAACATCAACATGTGACGTCAAGGCAGCTGGATCGTTATTTTGGCACAC
This sequence comes from Alphaproteobacteria bacterium, assembly GCA_018662925.1. Lineage (NCBI taxonomy): Bacteria > Pseudomonadati > Pseudomonadota > Alphaproteobacteria > Alphaproteobacteria bacterium. The sequence continues at coordinate 6,950 of JABJFC010000077.1, forward strand.
GAAGGAACATAAGAGGTCTGTCCTTGATTCTAGGTTTAGTGGTAGCAAGCCCATGCATAAATTTCTAGCTCCTCCAGTTGTGTTTTTACGAAGCTGCATCTCTTCAAAAGAGGCTATATCCATAATTCGGTAGAGAATTCTGCCACCTAGCTTGAGGTATTTAGGACCTTTACCGTTCCAGCTCCATTGACTAAGAGTTGATGGTTTTATGCCCCATCTTCTGGCTAATTTCTTAGCTGTAATAAGGTTCGTTTCCATTCATAAGCCTCATGTATGCTTTTGTTATATCAATTTCTACGAAAATCTATAAACGTCTATAAAGTTATATATTCTTCTATACAGCTCTATTAAAGTATATATAAGTATAAACGTTTAATACTTTTTATTTAAACAATAAAAATTCATTATTGGTGCTTTGTCAACTGTAAATATTTATATGCTGCCTTCTAATTTGTAGATGTAGTTGCCTTGGAGCAATCAAGAAATTGTGATGAAAGGTTGATGGTTAATGGAGTATGCGGTTTAGGATGTTGAGAATAGAATTTAATGGTTTTAGCTGAAGCAAACAGAATTTTGTGAGCAAAGGGTTGCATTTGGTGTTCCAATGATGCACGCCTTATCTATTCAACTCCTGATTGATGAAGTATGCACGGAAGGATGGTTTCCGCAGCGATTGCTTGTAGAGAGGGAAGCAGTTGTCGGGGCTAATGATTAAATAACTTTATATGTGCGAATATAACTGATCTGTTTAATCTTCTATTTTAGGTTGTTTACCGCCTTCAATGCCTTCAATTTGTGAAATTTTTTCACCAAAAACAGAGGCTGCCTGTCTCAACGGCTCATCTGCTAAATGGGCATACCGCTGAGTGGTCGAAGCTTGGGTATGTCCCAATAACTTGCCTACAATACTCAAACTTAAACCACTCGAAACCAAATGAGACGCATGGGTGTGTCGCAAATCATGTATTCTAACATTAGGAATATTTGCCCTATTTCGAATTGTATTCCACGCTTTTTTTATGGTTTGTAGTGGTCGCCCTTCTACCTTTCCTGGAAACAAATATTCCCCATGAGTTTCTTTTCTCATCTCCTTAAGAAGTGTGTGTGCCTGTGGGGATAAAGGCAAATATTCCATTCTTTTCTGTTTCGTTGTGTGGGCTGGCTTAGTCCAGACACCCTTATCTAAATCAATCTGTTCCCAACTTGCTCCTAAGACCTCTCCAACTCTCGCTCCGGTTAAAAGTAAAACTCTCACGATGTTAGAAACAGTTTGATTGTGATAGGTATTCAAAACCTTCCACAAACGTTCCAATTCTTCATCATTTAACCATCGCGTACGCTTATATTCCTGATATTTTTGCACACCATTTACCGGATTTTCCTTTGCCCATTGCCACTGTATAGCCAAATTATACATTTTACTTAACAATGCTCTCAAGCGATTTGCTGCATATGGAGTCTCTTTAAGGCTGTTGTGCAAAAGTTGCACATCATGACTGGAAATTTCATCGATTTTATTGTCTTGCCACCGGGGCAGAATAAAATTTTCTATCATCCTCTTATCAATTTTACAGCTTTCTTCTCTTTTGTTTGGCTTTGCGTAGTTTTCTAGATACTCGTGCGCTAGATCTCTAATTGTTGGAATAGAGATTCTTTCTTTTCTTTCTCTTGATGGGTCTCTACCTTTTGCCACGTCACCTAATGTTTTTTTTGCCTCCTCTCGGGCTAACTCAGCAGTAATTGAACCATGGACTCCTATTTTCTTTCGGCGTGTACGAGCAGATTGGTTTCGGTATTGTACAAAATAGGTTTTGCGTCCTGTTGGGAATATCCTTAAACCAAACCCTTTAAGCTCAGAATCCCAAACGAGAATTTCTTTGCTTTTGTGGGGAGAGATACTTTCAACATATCTTTTTAAAAGCTTCTTACTTTCATCCATATCATCTCCTTAAAATGTTACGATCGTTCACAATGAAATTTAGTTTACTAGAAATTAAAAACGGAAGCAATCCGGAAGCAATAGAACAAGATTCGGGTAGGTTTTTAGATATAAAGACACAACATGTTATTAAGATAACTAATTGAAATATTTAATTTTATACACTTAAAAAGGTATAGGGATACATATAGATTCCGTGACTGTTAATCACTGGGTCGGCGGTTCGAGCCCGTCCCGGGGAGCCATTTCAGGTTTCATAATGTATTTTTTTCTGTCAAAATTGAGACTCAGGTTGTCTTAATACTGTAAAATTTATTGAGCTTAATTTGGTGTAATATCTAATTTTGGCCCGGTAAATATTCTAAGATTATAGAATGCGTTTCTCGAACATCTTATAAGGACGGCCTCATATTAAAGGACTGTTTTCGACTCGTACGATGATAGTATCATATGATACTATCAAAGACGGTTTCTTACCCATTAGGAATCTGATCAAATAAGGTCAGGAAAATGATTTGGTTGCTAATCTAAGCGGCTTTGCGATTGACCTGGCCTTTAACTCTTTTCTTTTTCGATCGAGCAACAAAATTTCCTGATATGGGTTTGTTGCTTTTACCATAGTTTTTGCCGCTGTTTTTTTTGTGGCTGTGGTTCTTTCCGTCGCTTTGGCTCTTTCCGTCGCTGTGGCTTTTACCACTGCTGTAGCTTTTACCATTGCTTTGGCTCTTTCCGCTGCTGTGGTTCTTTCCGTCACCGCGGCTGTTGCTGCTCTCTTGGTTTTTACCGAGGCTGTAGCTTTTACCATTGCTTTGGCTCTTTCCGCTGCTGTGGTTCTTTCCGTCACCGCGATTGTTGCCGCTTTCTTGGCTTTTGCTGTGGCTGTAGCTTTTTCCGCTTTCTTGGCTTTTGCCAAAGTTCTTGGACGAAGGTCTCTTGCTGAATCTTTTCTTATCGGAATTTTTGCGGGGGCCTTTTTCCTGGGTATTTCTTCTCTTTTCGGGGAAAGCGTTTTTCTTGGAGGGATCCAGCAAGCATTCGATGGCACGCCATTTGGAACCATCTTGTTGAGAAACAAAGCATAGAGCAGAGCCTTCTGCACCTGCGCGGGCTGTTCTGCCCATGCGGTGAATATAATCTTCCGCCACTTGTGGCAGGTCATAGTTGACCACATGCTCGATGTGGGGCACATCTAGACCTCGTGCTGCGATATCTGTGGCGACTAGAATTCTGAATTTTTGATTCCGGAAACTGTTCATCACTTTGCTGCGCTTATTTTGCTTTAAGTCTCCGTGCAGAGCATCTGCTTTAAAATCATCTCGTGAGAGATTTTTAGCCATTCTTTCTGTGCCGCGTTTTGTCTTCACAAAGATAATGACTGATCCGTTGCGTTCATGTAATTGGCTGAGCAGCTCTTTATATTTCTGTCCCTGCTCTAGCCGAATAACGCTGTGTTTGATGTTCTGGGCAACGGCATTGGTGGCGCCTATAGAAACGCGCTTAGGATCCTTCAAATATTTCCCTGAAAGTTGGACGATTGTCTTTGGCAGGGTTGCCGAAAACATAAGGGTCTGCCTTTTGGCTGGTAGAAACTTTAGGATTCTATCAATTTGCACACCGAATCCCATATCCAGCATACGGTCTGTTTCATCCAGAACAAGAAAACCAGCATTGTTGAGCATCAAGGTCCCGCGTTCCAAATGGTCATTTATGCGCCCAGGAGTTCCCACAACAATGCGCGGACGTTGTCTCAGTTGGTTGAACTGTTTGCCCATAGGCTCTCCACCTATCAAAAAAGCCGTCTTGAGGGGGCTTTTAGGACCAAGTAGCTCTTGAATAGCGTCTAGAACCTGCTTGGCAAGTTCCCGTGTGGGTGTCATTACAAGGGCCGTTCCTCGTCCATTGTTGAGGAGTGATTCTACGAGGGGAATACTAAACGCTGCAGTTTTCCCCGTTCCTGTTTGAGCGGATCCCAGAATATCTGAACCTTGTAAGGCGAGTGGGATAGCTTTTTCTTGAATAGGGGTTGGCGTTTTAAACCCAATTTTCGAGAGCGACCTAGTTAAGGTCTCGGAAAGGCCAAAGCCTTCAAAACTTTTCATTCTTTTTCCTTCATGTCATGTTTTAAGTGCACAAAGGCTTTTGCCACCATGCACGGTTACTAATTTAAGCCTAAAACGGCGTTAATCTATAAATTTGAACTTTGCGGAAAAAGAGTGAAGTCCACGTATCCTTTTTATCGAAGGATACTTTTTCTGTAAGCTCTATCTCATAGAGAGCGTTTATCAAACTCTGGCGTCCTTATGACAGGTTTTGTGCGGGCTGTCAAATTTTTGTATTTTACCGGGGGAAACCCCCATATGAATTGGTAACGGTTGCTCAAGCTATCCCAGTAACTTCTAATTATCCCTAGATCCGAGATAGAGAAACAAAAAAGCTCTGAGTACGAGGAAATAGCTGGAAAAGGAGAGAAAAAGGGTTACACTCTTTAGGTGAAAACGTAACCCCTTCTTAAGAAATATTATTATGAAGCCAGCATCATTTTCACTAAAATCAAGCAAAGAAACGTTAACGTCGAATTCAGGACTTATTTTGTTTGGAGAGTTTTGCCAAAAGATAG
>JABJFC010000078.1 GCA_018662925.1 Alphaproteobacteria bacterium
ACGTCATGATGGCTTCAGGCGACGAGCAAAATCCCTTGAAATTGTGCAGCAGTTTTGACGAAATTTGAAACATTCTTACCTCCACTGTTTACGGAGAGAATATTCTTTTTACTCAAATTATTCAACAGACGCGACAGAACCGTTTCGGGATGACATGCGATCAAAAATATGACCTTAGTCTGTTGCCTAAAGAAAGCGGGTTTTTAAAAGTGTTAAAAAATTTAAGAAAATTAGGTTTCAAATATATTTCTTATGGCGTTGTTACCTCAGATAAAAAAGCCTTAACTTACTTTTCTGACGCCCATTGGGGCAAAACATACAAGAAGGAATGTCTTGCAGATAAAGGTCCCTCCCTTCATTTTTTGATGAATAGTGGACGGGCTATGTTTCCGTGGAGCAGCCTTGAGAACTCAGACGTCATTCGTATGAGAGAGGAAATTTGTGGGATCGAAGATGGAATCTCCATATATAACCACTTCGATGATGGTGGTGGGGCTGTTTTAGGGTTGGGCGTTGAAAATAAAAAGGACATGAATTCTCTTGCCTGGAATTTTCCAATGTCTGAAGTAAAATCAGGTATGGAACAGCTAATGAAACTGCATAAGAAAGTTTCTAAGAAAACCTTCATTAGACGATGGAGCTTTCTCAATTTTCCTATATTTTCAGTCGATTGTGGCAAGTTTGAAAAACAGGAGATTATAGGGATTTTTCAGGGATAATTTCGAAAAATTACGAGATTATGTCTTGACTTATTTCTTATTTGTTTTAAACTAAACCCATTAAATTATTACAAGGTGAAATATGTATAAAACATTGATGTTTTTGTTAGTGGTGTTTCTTCCCTTTTCAAGTGGCGCTATTTCCCTTGATTTAAGTAAAAGAGGAATAGCAGATGATTCTGTAGCTGACAGCAAAACTTCGCCTCGACCAATTTCTGTAAGCCGAATATTTAAAAAAATTGAATCAGATAACATGTTGGACGAGATAAGGTTTATTAATTTAAGGGGTAATGAAATTTCAGATGAAGGAGCAGAGGTGGTTTGCAGCTACGTGAGCAAGATGCCTAATTTGGAAGTTTTGGATTTATCGTGTAATCAGATAGCTCAAGCAGGCATTATAGGGTTAGTTCCAGTGATTTTAAGAATGGAAAACCTAAAGGTTGATTTAACACAAAATTATGCAGATATTGGTGCAATTACTTATTTCTACGATAATTTGAGAGCCGAAGCTGTCAAAGAGTCAAGAGATTTTGAAGAATGTGCAGGTAGAGTTGTTTTCTTTGATGAAGGAATTTTATCTCAGGAAGGTGCAGTAAATACGTTAAATGAAAGATTAGCTAATCATGCAAGTGAGAATTGGCTGAATGCGCATCAGCTTTTCTATGAAAATTCTGCTTTGGCCCATTAAACTTCAAACTTAAGTAAATTAGATGAAAATGAATGCATTAAGAAGTATAGTTGTTTCAGCTTGCTTAATATTATGCTTACAGGAAAGCTTCGGTACTCCAGCGAAACATAGTTGGCGTAGTGTCGACAGTGAAAACCTGGAGATACTACAGCCATACAAGATAAGCGTTTCTGAAACACATCTAGAATTATCTAAAATTGAGGAAGAAGTTCTACAAGGGATAAAAAATTTCGACAAAGATTGGGCAGGAAGGAATATTTTTGTTGTTAGATTCAATTATGTGGTTTTGGACGAAGAAACTCAACAATATGAATTGGAAAGAGTACTGGAGGAAGACCTAGTTTACGATAGCTCGAGTTCTAATATAACATCATTCAATGGGATAAAACGTTTTATTGGTAGTAAAGTCCAAGAAAGTGTTGGTGAACTTCTTCAATACGTTGATACGGATCTTCGTAAATCTTCGGCCAAACGGCAATTATCTAAACAAAAAAATACAGATGTACAGAAAAAAGTAAATTTTTCATACATGGAATCTTATGATTCTTTTGATTTATTTTCTGAGATTTCACAACTTCGTGAGATGTATAGGGAATATGAGCTACGCTTTAAGGGCCGGGTCCATTTTTTTGATTTTAATACTACTCAAGATGAAATTGTTAAAAATTTTAGAACACTCCTTAATTACACAGGAAGAGTTCAAGAGTTAATTGCAATAAATGAAAGACTTAGTTCAACTTACACTAGAGTAAGTGATGGATTTTCAAGAAAAGCGCAAGAAAAATATATGGCCTTGAGGAGAAAATATGAAAGTGAATTAACAGGAATAGATGCAAGATTGACCTTTTTGAGAGATAATTCAAACCCTTTAAAATCTAGTGAAGAGGATTATTATAAGAGAGTCAGAGAATCGGAAGATGAATTTGATGCATTTAGGAAAGATTTAGATTTTGATAAAGTTCGAACCAATGAAATACTATATCAGTTGTGGCATAGTGAACAGAAGTTCATTAGTGACTTGCGAAGACAATTTAATCTCCCAGAGGAAAAAAGATTTTTCAAAACAAGAGATCAAATAACAGGAAAGAAACGAGTGTTTTTTATGATCAATGTTCACTCAAGGTTTGATATCTGCGGTGATGCTTGTGGTCCTGGTTTGCTTGCTACCTGTTCTCCTTTTGGTGAATTTGCGGAAAAAATCCGTGGCCATTTTAAGCAGGATTTTGCATTTATTTCCTCTTTTCGACAGTTTAGAAATCAATGGACCGGACAAGAAGTTGAAATTTTTAAAAAGGAAGCTGCTTCAGACATTAGAGAGGAAAAATTTCCGTATTTTCCAGCCTTGTATGTTGGGGATTACTCAGAGGTTCAATCTGAGGCTGATACTGTGACTGAATAATATCTTGCTGCCTATCATTTTCTCTGACAGATGATACGAAAATCCTCGTAAATTTTCCTCCTATCATGCTTTTTTCATAATACTCTTTTTTTCTTCAACAGAAAACCTTTTAAGGGTGTAGTTACATCCTATGCGTTTTTTGCATTAAAACGTTTTTTTAAAATACCCTGCGTCATTTGAATAGCCTGCCCAATATCTTCAATAGTATATTCTTTTCTCTGTCCTCTCTGTCCTCTCTGTCCTATACGCTCATAATTTGTTGAGATCACCCACTCTGCCTGTCCGACACAAATTGCATAATACCCTGAAACGTTACTAGCAGGGTTTTTAGCCTGAAAATTGATATAAACTAAGTTCATAAGCTCTCAAAGCTCCACCACTGTAGTTAATTAGTTTTTCCTGAGTCAAATAACGTAGCCTTATAAATCATATCCCCTTAGGCTCTCTACGGCATCTTTGTTATTTTAGCGTTTAGCCCTGCAGTACATTTTCAAGAGCTTTTAACATAACGTGGCCTTGCCAGTCTTTTCTGATGGCATTCCACCTTAATCCAGACTCTCGGATTTTAGCTCTTATTTCAGCAGAAGGTTTGTCCTTAAAAACGACAATAACAGGTGTTTTTTTCTTACTTTCTTTGCCAAACTCAACTCCTCCCTTTACCTCCCATTTATCAACCTCCTGCGGAATTTTTTCTCTCGCCTCTTTTAAGGAGAGAAGTCCTCCATATAGAGCATTGGTATTTAAATCAGAGAGTCCTGCTTTTGATACAAGTCCTCCAAGCTCAATAAGTTTTCGTGTTCTGGATTTCCTCTCAGTTTTTTTCAACAAAGACTCTTGTTCTTTCAGACGGTTTTTTAGTTGTTCTAAACGAATTTTCTTTTTTTCAAGAATATTAGTTGTTGTCATACCCTACTCCTAGGGAATCTTTTTAAGAGAGAATTCAATATATCAGAACAAAGAAACCGTCGCAAGACGTTATGGGGTGACTTCGAAGAATCACTTTATAGCCCATATGCTCATTACAACAAGAAGGTTTACGAAAGATGGCAAAGAGTTGGCCTCTCACAAAGCCAGAGACACAGATCCTCTAGTGCGAAAAGGGGCTGTTGTTGAAGCGGAAGTTGTTGGTGAAATTGTTAGAGATATTCAAAATGAGTATTTTATAGAAAAAGGCCTTGATATAAGAGTGGATCCCATTGGCATCGTCCCTCAAGAACATTTAGGTCCGGTCCGTATGCGCAATCACATGAACGATGCTCTTATTCGTGCTGAACTTATTAAATCAGCAAATGAGAAGCTTACGAAAGATCCTGAAGCCATTTTGAGTGAAGTAACACGAGAAAAAGCTGTATTTAAGGTCCAGGATATAGAAAGGTTCTGCAATAAACATATTCCTCACGAATTTAGAGAGACTCTTTTGAAAGAAGTTTTAACCAGTAAGAGTGTTATAGAGCTCTTTCATCCAGAAACGTCTCAAGGGACAAATTCCTTTACTTTGAAGGAAATCCGAGAACAAGAAAAAAAACTCTTACGTTTTTCTCAAAATATAGCTGATAAGCAGTCTTTTGAAATCAAATCCGAGGCCGTTGAGGCCTCTTTAAAAGCAACGTCCATTACTAAAGAGCAGGCTGATGTCTTTGAGCATACCATCTCTAATGACAGTAACCTAAAAATCATTCAAGGGCGTGCTGGAGTTGGAAAGAGCTATGTGCTCTCTCCTATCCGCGAAGCTTATGAAAACTCCGGCTTTAAGGTGATTGGTCTTGCTCCGACAAACAAGGTAGTAAATGATTTAAAAGATGGGGGTTTTACGCACGCAACAACCTGCCACTCGTTACTTTTTCAGCTTAAAAACAAGAGAACCTCAATTGATTCCAAAACGGTTTTGGTCGTGGATGAAGCCGCGATGCTTGGCACAGAACTCATGGTTGAGCTGTTTAATGTCGCCAAACGTGCACACACAAAAGTTATTTTAGTAGGAGATGAACGCCAACTACCTTCTATTGAGCGAGGGGGTATGTTTGAAGTGTTGGCGCAACGTTTTGAGTCTCGTTTAATAGAGACTGTTCAAAGGCAGCAGCTGCATTGGCAACGACAAGTTTCTGAAGATTTATCAAATCTTAAGGTGCATTCTGCTGTGCAAACTCTGAAAGAGCACAACAAGCTTAACTGGCATAAAAAAAAACAAGACGCCCTAAGTGCCATCGTCAATCAGTGGTCTCGGGACTCTACGGCCCATCCGAAAGATCAGAGATTTATATTAGCGCAACGTAATATAGATGTGGATGCTCTCAACGCTGCTGTAAGAGATATTAGGAAAGACCGGGGAGAACTAGGGGAGAAAGATTACATCATAGAAACAACGAGAGGATCTGAGAGGTTTTCTTGCGGAGACAGAGTCCTTTTTACGCTAACAGACAAGGAGATTGGAGTTTTCAACGGCAATGTTGGGATTATCACAGGACTTACATCTAAAACCTGCCTGATTAAACAGGATAATGGCCAAGAAATCACTCTAGATCCTCGCACTTATAGAGGCTTAAAGCATGGATATGCCGGTACAATTTACAAAGCACAAGGGGCTACTATAGATCAAGTTTATGTCCTACATGACAGAGCCACAAATCATAATAACAGCTATGTCGCGTTAACCCGGCACAGTAAGGATATTCAGATCTTTATCAATAGGGACGAGACGCGAGATTTTAATCAATTTATTAACCAGATAAGTCGCACAGGGTCAAAAACGGCTAGCGTCAATTATCTTACCTTGCAAGAGGTTCAAGAAAAACAAAAAGATTCCTCTCTTGGTTTGACGCAAGTAGCACGTGATAAATCACAAGCAATTTGGACGCATGTAAAGGATTATTTCCATCAGAATGAGGATTTTTATAAGTTTGAGGATACGCGTGATAACTCTCTCAAGCCAGTACAGGAAAAAGATAATTACTTTGTTATGGAAGGAAAATCCTGTCAAAATATGCAAGAAATCTTGGAGCGCCGGTTACACTCGGTTTATCAAGAGAGGTTCAAAGAAACGCCAGATCAAAACGAACGGACATTATTAAACAAACAATCTTACAGAACTCTCTATCATTTGAAAGCATTGAAAAGCAGGACAGGACAAGATCCCAGTCATGAAGATGTTAAAATACTTTCAGCAAGGGCTCGGCTTGAGATTAAACGTTCTGACGAAATCAAAAAAGATGTACTGAATGATTTAAAGTATGAGGGGCCTCATAAACAAGAAGATATTTTGAGGGGGACAATTTATGGAGATCGTTTAGCAAGCATTGAAGGAAGGGAATTTGAAAAGAGTTTAAGAGGTTCTGTCGCGTCTGTTGAATAATTTGAGTAAAAAGAATATTCTCTCCGTAAACAGTGGAGGTAAGAATGTTTCAAATTTCGTCAAAACTGCTGCACAATTTCAAGGGATTTTGCTCGTCGCCTGAAGCCATCATGACGT
>JABJFC010000079.1 GCA_018662925.1 Alphaproteobacteria bacterium
AGAGGAAAATTGTTTTATAGATTAATTCAACAGGCACTTGAAATCGACCCAGTCCCAGCTAAATTGCTAGCGGGAGTTGGTGGCTAGTGGACACAGCTGCATACGTGATCTTGCTTGTGGAGTAAACCGCATACCCAGGTTGAAATATTTAAAAAAAGGAACTTAAGAAATGATAGAAAGGATAACCGGGGAAGAACGTCGTATTGCTGTGCGAGAACTCGATGGTTGGAACGAAGTAAGCGATCAAGATGCTATCCATAAGACATTTCATTTTTCAAATTTTGAAGAAGCTTTTGCCTTTATGGTACGCGTTGCTTTCGTGGCTGAAAAAATGACCCATCATCCTGAGTGGTACAATGTATACAACAGAGTCGAAATTATTTTGACGACCCATGCGTGTAATGGTCTAAGTGAGAAGGATGTTTCTTTGGCGCGCAAAATAAATGAGCTTGCACCGGAGCGTGATCAACGATAAGACTTTTCTTGATATAAATCAGGAGACTATGTATGGATCGGGTTTTTTCGGGCATCCAACCTACTGGAGATTTGCATTTAGGAAACTATCTTGGAGCCCTTCGCAATTGGATTGGATTTCAAAAAACCCACGACTGCCTTTTTTGTATCGTAGATCTGCATTCTATGACTGTTCCTTACGATCCGGAGAAGCTTCGCAATAATACGCGCTTTGTTGCGGCAACTTATATTGCGGCAGGGATCGATCCAAATAAGTCCATCATCTTTGCACAAAGTTCGGTTTCAGAACACTGCGAGTTAGCGTGGATCCTTGGATGTTTAACGCCTCTCGGATGGCTTAATCGCATGACTCATTTTAAGGAAAAAGCTGGCAAACATCGAGAAAATGCTAGCCTGGGACTCTATGCTTATCCGGTTTTGCAAGCCGCTGATATCCTTCTTTACAAGGCAACCCATGTTCCCATTGGAGAAGATCAAAAGCAACATCTGGAATTATCGCGGGATATAGCGGGCACCTTTAACCATCGTTTTGGGCAAGAGTATTTTCCTTTGCCTGAGCCTCTAATATTAGGAAACGCTACGAGAGTCATGAGTCTTCGAGATGGTACTAAGAAAATGAGCAAATCGGATATTTCAGAATTCTCACGCATACATCTGACCGATGATCCGGATACAATTAGGCAAAAGATTCGCAAAGCTCGTACAGATGCGGATCCTATTCCAGAAGATTCGAAGCAACTGGAAGAACGTCCCGAAGCTATGAACCTTCTAAACATATATGGAGCCCTCACGGGGCAATCTCTAAAAGAGGTTTGTGTTCAATTCTCGGGCAGTAATTTTGCACCTTTTAAAGAGGTGTTGTCAGAGCTATTAATTGAGAAACTGTCTCCTATTCGGGAAGACGTGTCCCGTCTCTTGAAAGATTCGAAGACTTTGGACGACATTTTGAAATCTGGTGCCGAAAGGGCGCGAGAAAAAGCCGTTAAGACTCTAGAGGAAGTTAAAGGAATTATCGGAGTCCGATAATTTAAGGCCTTATGCGACTGCCGTCGAAGGCTTTCCTTCAATAGTTAGCTCATCATCTTTCCCACGTCCTTGTGGAATATACTTTATAAGCATGAGGGAAGGTATGCCCAAGAGCATGGCAAATCCGAAGAAAGGAATCCAACCCATTTGAGTTGCAAGCCATCCCGATGAGGAGGCTACGATCATTCTGGGAACATGTGCTAATGCTGACAAAAGGGCGTACTGGGAAGCCGAGTAGGACAGATTACATAGACTAGACATGTACGCAACCGAAGCTGCGATGGTCATGCCACCTGTTACATTTTCCACAACAACTGCACAGTAGTATATGGTGAGATCTGCTCCTGAGAGGGCCATGACGATAAACATGACGTTTGTGAGCAAGTGCGTCAGGCCAAAGATGAATAGACTCTTCAAGGTGCCGATTTTTGTGACAAGGCCTCCTCCGATTAAACCACCAATGATGGTTGCCCAAATCCCGAAAATTTTACTGGCGTTTGCGATATCGATTTTCGTGAATCCGATATCCAAATAAAAAACCACGGCCATCTGACCAATAATGGCATCCCCGATTTTGTACAGGATAACAAACAAAAGGGCGAGGACCCACTTGTCATGGACCATAAAAGAGCTAAAGGGGGCTATAAATACTTTTTCTACCCAATGAACGATGCCTGTTGCTCCCGTAGAGGTTCCATAGGCTTTTTCGTCTTCCTTTGGAGGCGTATCCTTTTGTAACAACAGGGTCGTCACCATTCCAATAGAAATAAGAGCTGCCATCAAGGTATAGGTTTGTGGCCAAGATAAAAACGTTGCTAAATAAAGGGCTCCGGCTCCAGCAAGGATCATGCCAAGTCGATATCCAAACACTTCCATAGCGCCACCGGCTCCGTATTGGGAAGGTTTGAGGATTTGAATACGATACCCATCAATCACAATATCTTGTGTTGCAGAACATATGGCGACCAGAAAAGCCATTTGGGCCATCCGAAACGTTTCACTGACAGGATCGGTAGTTCCAAGTAGTATGATCGATAATATAAGAGCCCCTTGACTTACAAGAAGCCAACTCCGTCTTTGTCCCAATAGTTTACTGAGAACAGGAATGGAAATTTTATCAATAAAAGGCGCCCAGAGAAACTTAAGAGTATAGGGAAGTCCAACTGAGGCAAAGAGTCCAATGGTAGTCTTGGAAATACCTTCCTCAGTCATCCAAACTGTGAGCGTGCCCAATATTAATGCCAAAGGAAGTCCACTGGAAATTCCTAAAAATCCTAGAGCTATTAACTTTGGGTCACGATAACTTTTTAACCAGTCAAACATGTGAAAAACTTCGTTTTATAATTGTCTACTTGTTACCCTGCACAACGGGTGCTTTCTTTGGGGGACTTTTTTTAGCAGGTGCCTTAGTTGGAGCCTTCTTTGCGGGTGTTTTAGGAGGCGCCTTTTTAGCTGGAGCCTTCTTTGCAGGGGCTTTAGGAGGCGCCTTTTTAGCTGGAGCCTTCTTTGCAGGTGCTTTAGGAGGCTCTTTTTTAGCTGGAGCCTTCTTTGCAGGCGCTTTAGGAGGTGCTTTTTTAGATCCTCCCGTAGCTTTCTTAATGGATTCTAGAGCACTTGAGATTCCCATTAATGAATAGGTATCTGTCGTCTTGGTGCCTCTTGCGGATGTTCCTTTTACGATTAAGTTATTGCCACTTTTCATTGCTGTTACAAGGGTAGTATCCGTTTTATCATCCACAGCCCATGCCCCTTCACCTTGCGTAAACAGCGTGAAGGTTTTCTTACCTGCTTTGCCAATTATCTCGAGAGTAGCGACGCTGTCTTTTTTGTAAGTATATCCTGAAACAACATTGACGACATTGCTTGTTTTTTTGTCCGGGCGGCTTGTTATTGTTAAATAAGTCTTGCCCCGTTTTTCATAAGCGCCTTCCTCTTTTTCAGGACGGCTGGTGACAAAATAGACCCAACTATTGCCTTCTTTAAATTTGAAACTGTGCCATGCTTTAGAAGAGCTGATGTGTGTATGAGCCCCATACGCAGCGGACTCACATAATATTAAGCTTATAAAACCAAACGCTAATAATAATCTCTTCATCGTCGGTAGATTTCCTCTCCTCAACAATCAACTCCAACCTACTTTTAGTGTGAATAAGTCAGTGAATCAAGTGTTTTACAGCACAAATAAAGACTTTTGTACATATATTCCCTTTTACCCAGTTTTTTCTAAGAGCTATTTTTAGCATCATCCACATAAAATAGTTATAATTTTTTTTAACTAGCATAATTCGGGAAAGTTTTTTATTTGTAACTTTGCAAATAAGTTGGGACGTTGTGAAAATGAAATATGTAAATAGAAATCTAATGGTTTGGTTCTTAGCACTCATAATCATGGGAGTTTCTATTGATGCGTATGGAATGACTAATACTAAATATCCCTATTTCGGCTCTGTTCGGTCCCAAAAAGTGAACGTGCGCTGTGGTCCTGGACGACAATATCCTATCGAGTGGGTTCTTGTACGAGCTAGTCAGCCTGTAGAAGTTTTGGCTGGATTCGATACCTGGCAAAAGATTCGTGGCTGGGATGGTATAGAGGGGTGGGTATATAAGAATATGCTCACAAAAAAACAAACGGCTGTTGTAATGAAAACAGATTGTACCCTCAGTAAATCACCAGATGAGAATGGAAAGTTCATTGCCTATATGGAGAAAGGATTTATTCTCAACGTGCTCTCTTGTAAAGATAGATGGTGCCAAGTAGAGGTCGAGAAGACGCGAGGTTGGACGGCCAAAGACAATCTCTGGGGTGTTTAGAGATTTACTAAGTAAATACGAATAAAGAAAACACCTCCCTGTTAACCTTTTATTAACTATTTCTACGTATCCTAAAGATAAGTGAGGAAGGCATCACTATCTGGGAGAAGTATGATATGGGAGATAAACCTCTAAAAGGAAAATACGATGCAATATGGGAAAAAACGCTTAAAAATCTCAAAAAAATAAAAACAGATCTTTGCAAAAAACCGCCAGAAGATCTTGAAAAATCTGTCGAGGAACTAAGTATTTGTTTAAAAGAGTTTCACGCTCACAGCAGAGCGGCGCCTATTTTACCCGAAGAACCAATGTATGGGGATCTAAAGTCAGCAATTGCAGAAGTGGAAATGGCCCTTCATGCCGCAGTTGCGAGCTGTAAATCAGGGGATAGATAAAAGAATTTTGAGTTGTTATTTATTTTCAAGTCTTCCCAAGTTTTGTGGAAGGCGGCGGAGAGATAGCGGTTTCTGGCTTTTTAACCTCGTTGTCCTGGTCGATTTTTTCTTCCTCTTCCGTTGCTAAGATTTTCTTCCGCAAGGCGTCAATGGATTTCGTAATTTGGTCAGTCGAGATACCAGCGGCTTCAAGGACAGACGCACTTAGTTGGAAACTGGGTTCAAGGGTCTCGGGAATGATCACTTTAGCGCCGGCCTTTTCCAATTTCTTGGCCTGTTCTACATCTTGTGCACGAACAAAGAGTGGTAAGTCTTTAAAGTTGCGACGCATCATCATAACCGTTCTGGAGACGGCACCTGGTTGATCTAACGTAATAACGGCTGCTTGAGCGCGTTCAATACCAATGGTTTTAAATATTTCAGCACGTCGCGCATCTCCGAAGAAAATGGGTAAGCCTTCTGTACGCCCTTCAGAAACACGTGACATATTGATATCAATTGCCACGTATGGAACCAGTTGGGCAGTTAAAAGTTTTCCAACCATCTGGCCAACACGTCCATACCCTACGATGATAACGTGAGATTGAAGATCAGCTGTTTCTTTTTGGGCGAACTGGACTAAGTTTTCTGCAGCGCTTCTTTCGAGTCGACGGTTGATTTTCTTACCAATAGCGGCAAGGAATGGCGTAAAGGCCATGGAAATGGCGACAGAAAGCAGAAGTATTTGCCCCACCTCATTTGTAAGAATTCCAGTCGTAATAGCAGGCCCAAAGAGTACAAAGGCAAATTCTCCTCCTGTTGATAAGAGAAGCCCAATTCGAATAGCAGGCCCCCAAGGGACGCTGAATAAGCGGCATAACAGGGTGAGGATGAGACATTTACCAACGAGCATTGAACCAACAATGGCTGAAACGGTTCCTAGAAACTCGCCTAGAAGTCTCAAGTCAATGTTCATACCCACAGTCATAAAAAAGAGGCCAAGAAGGATCCCTCGGAAGGGCTGAATATCCGCCTCCACTTGATGTCGATATTCAGTTTCAGCCAAAAGAAGCCCGGCAAGAAAAGCACCTAATTCTTTCGAGAGCCCAACAGTTTCAGTAGCAACACCGGTTCCTAATATTAAGAGAAGTGACATAGCCACGAAAAGTTCTGCGTTACTTCCTGATGCAACCAATCTGTACAGAGGACGGAGTAAAAGTCGTCCTACAAGGACGATAGCTGTAAGGACAGCCAGTGCCTTTACTGTCGCAATTCCAAGGGTGGTCAACAGTCCACTATGGGTTGTGATCTGGTCTTGAGCCAAAAGGGGTGTGAGAACTAAGAAAACAACAACCGCGAGGTCTTGCAATAATAGAACTGAAAATGAAACACGCCCGAAACGGGCGGCAAGTTCCCCACGTTCAGCTAGGACCTGAAGAACGACAGCTGTAGAGGACAATGAGAGGCCGCATCCGATAAGAAGGGAAACTTCCAATGAAAGTCCTGTAAAGCTAGAAATAAGGGCCATAATAACGCCCGTGAGGATTACTTGAGATGTCCCGAGCCCAAACACGTATCGTTTGAGTGACATCAATCGGTCCCAAGGAAGTTCAAGACCGATGGTAAATAATAAGAAAACAACCCCAAACTCTGCAAGAACTTTCGTTTCTTCGACCCCATCAATGAAGGAAAAACCATGGGGGCCAATAAGAAGGCCAGATAGTAAGAATCCAAGGATTGGACTTACTCTGAGTCGGCGCATCAACGTAACGACAAATATAGCTGCAACCAGCAATATTAATACATCGTTAAGATAGTCTAGATGCGGCACATGCAATCCTTTTAGATTTACAGATGATTAAAAAACTTATTTTCCTACTCTAGCTGATTTGTATTCGAGAACAAAGGGAAATTATACATAAATAGCAATGGAGCTCCCTCTTTTTTTCGTGTGCTGGATCATGAATTAATTTTTTACTTTTTTGCAAAAAAAGTTCATTCCTATCCATGTGTCATGGGCCTTGTCTTAGCATGGCTAGAAAGAGTATCATAAACACAAAACTAAGGAAGCAGCGCGTGCGATCCATTGCCATTAAAATGCTTACAGGGGATAGGGCCAAATATTTTGGGCTTATATTCAGCATTACCTTTTCCACATTTCTTATGTCCCAACAGGTATCTATTTTTATAAGCCTTTTGGGCCGCACGGCCGCACAAATAAGGGATGTTCCACAAGCAGATATTTGGGTCATGGATCCTCAAGTAGAATATGTTGATGTGGTCAAGCCCCTTCGAGATACAGAGCTTTCTCGTGTGAGGAGCGTATCAGGGGTTGAGTGGGCGTTGCCTCTTTACAAGGGGCTAAGCGTTATTCGGGCACGTGATGGGAAGATGCAACAGGCGTTAGTACTGGGTGTAGATGATGCGACATTAACAGGTGGACCGCCAAAAATGGTGCTGGGGGAATGGGCAAGTCTAGCTTCTGCGGATGCAATGATTATGGACAAGTCTGGATACAAGTTTATATGGCCTGGGGAACCTTTGAGTCTAGGGCGTGTCATTGAAATCAATGATCATCGATTTGTCATCAAAGGGATATGTGAAACATCTGCACCATTTCTGACATTTCCCATTGTTTACACAAAATTTTCTGATGGTGCCCAACTTCATCCAGGGGAACGCAATCAAATGACGTTTATTATCGTGAAAGCCGCGTCAGGGATATCTCCAGAAAAACTGGCTCAGAAAATTCATAAAGAAACTCAACTTCAAGCACTTACTTCAAGAGGATTTCAGTGGAGAAGTATTCGTTATTATTTGGAAAGGACGGGTATTCCTATAAATTTTGGTATAACAGTTTTACTGGGATTCTTGGTAGGAGCGGCTATCGCGGCACAAACTTTTTACATTTTTGTCTTGGAAAATATTTCCCAATATGGAGCTCTAAAGGCTATTGGGGTTAGCAATAGGCAAATGTTGATGATGGTGCTCGTACAGGCCCTCTTGGTGGCTTTCATAGGGTATGGAATTGGTATTGGTTTAGCCGCGCTCTTTTTTGAAGTGTTTTCCAAAACGGAGGCACTTAGAGGATTTATGCTCCACTGGGAAGTTGTTGTTGGTTCTGCATTTGTTGTAAGTTTAATTGCTATTCTTTCTAGTGCGGCAAGTATCCGAAAGGTTTTTGTGTTGGATCCTGCTGTGGCCTTTAGGGCTTGATGATATGGGAAAAGTTGAGAAAAATTTTGTCGTACAGGGAAGAGGGATCGTAAAAGACTTTCCTGCCGGAGATGAAATGATTCGAGTACTGCATGGGATCGATATTTCGTTATCCTATGGAGAGTTGGTCATGCTCGTTGGACCAAGTGGAAGTGGTAAGACGACTCTTTTATCCATCATCACAGGAATTCTGACGCCAACATCAGGAGATGTTTTTATTAATGGGGAAGAACTCACTAACATTTCTGATTTAGAAAAGGTTCAGCACAGACTGAAGAACATAGGTTTTATTTTTCAACAATTTAATTTGATTCCAGCCTTAACAGCTGTGGAAAACGCGGCTGTACCGTTGATTGCTGCAAACGTTCCCTACGGTGAGGCCTTGAAGGCATCCAAAGACGTTTTAACAAAAATTGGGATGGGAGATCAGTTGGATAAAATTCCCGTTCATCTTTCGGGAGGACAACAGCAGAGGGTGTCCATTGCGCGTGCTCTAGTTCATGACCCAAAGTTTATAGTATGCGACGAGCCCACTTCCTCGTTGGATGCACATACGGGGCATGTAGTTATGGAAATATTGAAGAGTATTGTTTCACGTGCAAATCGTTCAGTTCTTGTCGTGACCCATGATTCAAGAATTTTTGAGTTTGCAGATCGGATCTTATTCATGGATGATGGTCGTATTGTGAAAGAAGAAAAGAGAGTGAAAAAGTGAGACAAAAGTTCGTACATTTTATTTTGCCAGTGGTTGGCGTGATAGGCGTAAGTTTTATGTTGTTCTCTCTCCTTCATCAGCCTGGAACATTAGATCCAATTGTATATAAAGATCCGGCTATTTCCCCATTTTCTTCCCAAGTATCGGGAATTGGCATTGTTGAGCCGAAGAGTGAATTGATTGAAATTGGCACCCATATTTCAGGAATTGCAACAAAAGTGTATGTTCAAGCAGGACAGCATGTTGATAAGGGTGATCCATTGTTCATGGTGGACAATCGAGAAGCCCTGGCTCAGTTAGAACTTTCGGAGGCACAAGCGATATCAGCCAAGGTATCATCTGAAGATCTCCAGCATCAGCTTTCACTGTTGGAAAATGTGTCTGATCAGAGAGCCATTAGTGAGGATGAATTAAGTCGAAAGCGTTATGCATTTGAATTGGGAAAATCACGTTTTAAAGAAGCTTTGGAGAGGGTGAAAATAGCCAAAGTTCAACTGGAAAGACACACGGTTCGAGCTCTCTCGCGAGGGGAGATTTTGCAGGTCAATATTATTGAAGGTGAATACGCTCCCATTGGTGTCAATGTTAAGCCTTTTCTCATCATGGGAGATACAACTGTCTTTTATGTACGCACTGAAATAGATGAATCAGAAGTGGGGCGCGTAGATCCTAAATCCTCAGCGTACGCATACCTTCGCGGTGAATCGAAGGATAAAATTTCATTGGATTTTGTAAAAATTGAGCCGCTTGTTACGCCCAAAAGTCAGCTAATCAATAGTCCCACCGAGCGGGTAGATACGCGTGTTTTGGAGGTTGTGTATTCTTTCAGTTCTGAGCATGTAAAGGTTTATGTTGGGCAAGAAATGGATGTTTATATAGAGGCAACGGATGTTTCAAATGAAGCGAACTGAGCCATGAGGGATCCATTTTTACTCATTTTTTTTATAGGGCTTGTTGGGTGTTCTGTTGGGCCAGATTATAAGCCGCCCCATATTTCTTTACCTGATAAGTGGCATTCAGATTGGAAGCAAGAAACTTCTAACGATGGTATGACAGCGTTTGATAGCTGGTGGAAGGCATTTGAAGATCCTGTTTTGGAGGGACTTGTAGAGGAAGGAAGTCTCGAAAATCTTGATTTAAAAATGGCTGTAGCTCGATTGGAAGAGTCTCGCGCATTAAAGAGTGGAGCAAGTGGAGCTCTTTATCCTGATATTCAATCTACAACAAGTGCGGGTCGCTCCAAGCAGGGATTTATAACTGGAAACAGAAAAGTTACTTCTTTTGAAGCTGGATTTGATGCTAGTTGGGAATTGGATTTATTTGGCAAAAATTATCGTCAATGGGAGGGCGAAGCGGCATTTGAGGGACAACGATTTTATGAGTTAGAGGACGTATTAGTTTCTGTACGTGCCGAGATTGCGAAACAATATATTTCTTATCGTGAGGCTCAAAAGCAATTAAAAATTACACAGAGGGCTATTAAGGCTCAAAAGAAATTGTTGGATCTCTTGGAATCTCTTCAGGAAGCAGGGGTTGTTAGTAACGTTGAGTTATCAGAGGGAAGAGCTTTATATACTGACTATCAGTCACGGGTCCCGGTGCTGAATTCGGATCTCAAACGGGCACAATATGCTCTCGAAGTTTTGCTGGGCAGAAATCCAGGTTCATTGTCAGAGGTATTAGAGGATGAATTGCCTATCTCCCCAAGTCTAGAACGTATCAATTTGGACGTTCCCATTCGAGTTATTAGTCGTCGTCCCGACGTGAGGGCGGCTGAACAGGCTTTGAAAGTTGCAACCGCCCTCCAGGGAGTAGCCATTGCTGATTTGTATCCTAACTTTACGATTGCCGGTTTTTATGGATTGCAAGATTCAAACTTATTTCCTTCAGGAGCTATTTGGAGATTTGCTGCAGACGGAGCTTTATCTTTGTTTGATTTCGGGAGGATTCGTTCCAAAATAGATACTGCAGATGCGCAAAAAACGCAGGCATTGAGTGCGTATGAGCTTGCTGTTTTAAAAGCGCTTGAAGAAGTTGAAAATGCCCTTACAGCTTATGGAAACAGTACTAAGGAAAAGAAACTTCTTAGGGAAAGCCTGAAAGCACGGGAACAGAATTTAAGGTTACTGAAAAGTAAGTATGAAGCAGGGCTTACGTCGTTTCAGGACGTACTTAAATCACAACTTTCTTTTTATGAAAGTGATCTTGCTGTTATTCGTACTGAAAGTAAACAATTCAAAAACTTAGTAGCATTGTATAAGGCCCTGGGTTAAGCCAACTTCTTTAAATTTGGAAGTTGATCGGAAATCTTATTTGCAAGTTTCCTAAAGACTTTAGACAAAGCATTCTCAGGTTCCATTTGTGGCAGGGGAACTCCTAAATCACCACTTTTTCTAACATCTAGATGGAGAGGGATTTGTGATAAGAGGGGGACCTTAAGTTTTTTGGCCTCTTTCTCAGCACCACCGTTGCTGAAAATATGTGTTTCATGGCCACAATTTGGGCACTCAAAATGGCTCATGTTTTCGACGATACCGAGAATAGGCACGTCTAACTGCTGGAACATATAGAGCCCCTTACGGGCATCGAGAAGGGATAAATCCTGAGGCGTTGTGACGATAATGGCCCCTGATAAGGGGATTTGCTGGGCTAGTGTGATTTGGATATCTCCTGTTCCAGGAGGAAGGTCTATGACCAGAACGTCTAAGTCTCCCCACGAAACGTTCTGGAGAAATTGTAGTAGGGCTTTGCTGATCATGGGACCGCGCCAAATAGTGGGCTGGCTTTCAGGGCCGATGAGCCCCATAGACATGCATTTGATGCCGTATTTTTCGATGGGTGGGAGTGTTTTTTTGTCTGGTGAGAGAGGGCGTTCTTTGATGTTCATCAGGAGAGGGAGCGAGGGGCCGTAAATATCTGCATCTAGGAGTCCAACTCGCAGCTGAAGATCTTTAAGGGCACAGGCCAAACTGACTGCAACGGTGGACTTGCCGACGCCGCCTTTTCCAGAGCCAACTGCAATGATTTGCTTAATGTTAGGAAAAGAGAACTTTTGCACAGGTTGTTTGCGAGGCATGGGTTTAGGAGCGGTCATGATGACAGCAACAGAGTCTATTTCTGGAAGCTTTCTAAAAATATTTTCAATTTGAGCACGGAGAGGTTCTAGCTTTTCAGCATCAGCCGAGGGCACATCTAGGATGCAAGTAATCTTAAGACCATTTTCTGACGGTGTAATTGATAAATGGGAAACAAGGTTTTGCGTGATAACATCTGACTTTAGATAGGGGTCGCCAATTTTTCTGAGGATATCTCGTAAGTATTCTTCTGAAATCTTTGACATAATTGAAAGTCCGTGATTGCGTTGAGGCGCTATGTGCCGTATAACTTTGTACTGGTATACCTCATATGAGGGGAACGGTAAAGAAAAGGAGAGACAAATGTCAAACTTCGCGCAAGGAGGCGGAGAAGGCCCCTGGGGTGGGGGACCGTGGGGTGGAGATAAGCCAACACCTAAGGGACCCACTGTTGAGCAGTTTTTTCAAAAAGGCAAAAAAGAGTTTGGCGGATTCTTCCCCAATGGTTTTGGGGGTAAGAAGGGAATTTTAATAGCTGTTCTCGTCGCATTTGTATTGTGGTTGGGCACAGGTATTTATCGTGTGGATCCAGATGAAAAGGGTGTCGTCTTACGCTTTGGAAAATTTGTTCGAAAGGTAGAACCTGGTCTTAACTATCACCTTCCTGTACCTATTGAAACGGTCTTTACCCCCAAGGTAACGCGTGTGCAGCGTGTAGAAATAGGATACCGATCTGGCAAGAATGGAAGGGGAACTGAACACCTTGAAGAGAGCTTGATGTTGACGGGTGACGAAAACATCATTGATATCAACTTCACGATTTTTTGGTTTATTAAAAATGCTGAATCATATCTTTTTAAGGTGCGCTCGCCTGAAGAAACTGTAAAAGCTGTTGCGGAGAGCGTAATGCGTGATGTCGTAGGACAGATGCCTATAGCAGTTGCTTTGGCGGAAGGACGTAAAGACATAGAAGAACGGGTTTTAGCGCATCTTCAAGAAATATTGAATGAATACAATTCTGGTATTGAGATCACACAAGTTGAGCTCCAGCGTGTTGATCCACCAAATGCCGTAATTGATGCTTTCAGAGATGTTCAAAGAGCAAGGGCAGATCAGGAGCGGATGCGAAATGAGGCAGAAGGGTATCGAAATCAGGTTATTCCCCACGCACGAGGTGCTGCAGCAAAGTTGCTTCAAGAGGCAGAAGCCTACAAGCAGCAAATAACTGCTAAGGCCCAAGGTGACGCTAAGCGGTTTGAGTCTGTTTTGAATGCTTATAAAACAGCGCCCGATGTGACCAGGAAGAGGATTTACCTGGAGACTCTCGAAGAAATTTTAACAAATACGAACAAAATTGTTCTTGATGAAGCAACGAAAGGGCAGGGAGTGCTTCCTTATCTCCCATTGCCGGCTATGAAAGCACATGCTGAGACGGATAAAGGGTAGCTAAAATGAAACAATCAACTGTTATTATTGCACTTATATCCATAGGGGTGCTATTTGTTTTGGGAACATCGACTTTCTTTACGGTTCATCAGACTGAGCAGGCTCTAGTGCTGCAATTTGGAGATCCTATTCGTACCATTGACGAGCCAGGGCTGAAAATGAAAATTCCATTCGTACAGAATGTCGTGTATTACGACAAACGGTTACTGGCATTAGATGTTCCCTCAGAAGAGGTTATTGCGCTTGATCAAAAGCGGCTGGTTGCTGACATGTTTTTGAGGTATCACATTGTTAAGCCTCTACGCTTTTTCCAAAGTGTTGGGACAGAAGAAATGGCTAAGACCCGACTCGCTGCCTTAATGGTTGGTAGTTTGCGTCGTATACTTGGACAGGTGCCTCTCGGGACGATGCTATCTAAAAAACGTGAAGACATTATGGATCAGATTCAGCAAGAGGTGAATACGGCTGCTCAACAGTTTGGGCTCTCTGTGACAGATGTTCGAATAAAGCGTGCTGACCTTCCTAAAGCTAATAGTGAAGCAATATATGCCAGGATGAATAGTGAGCGCGAACGTGAAGCAAAGGAGTTTAGGGCCCAAGGGATGGAAATTTCTGAGGTTATTAAGGCACGTGCTGAACGAGAGCAAACTGTCATTCTGGCTGAAGCCGAGAGGGATGCACAAATTCTTCGAGGAGAGGGTGATAAAAAATCTGTTGAGGTTTATGGTAAGTCTTTCGGAAAAGATCCAGACTTCTTCGAGTTTTATCGCAGTATGGAAGCTAATAAAGCTGCTCTTGGAAATGACAAGACAACCTTTGTGCTATCTCCTCAGAGTGATTTCTTTAAGTACTTCGGAACTTCTAAGAAGGGAAATCGCCGGTAACTGTATAATAATATAAAAATAATTGGTGTATATGATGGGCTTAAAGCTTTACAGATTTTTAGGTGTCGTTTTTTGTTTTGCCATGTTGGTTTTCGATGTTTGTGCGGCAGACAGACCACAGAGCTTTGCAAAAACAGCGGAAAGGGCTTTGCCCACGGTTGTCAATATTTCAACTAAGCATATGTCACGAGCAGCCATGGCTGACATGAAAAACTTACCTCAATTTGGCCATCTTGGAGATTTACTGAAAGAGTTTTTGGAGTTTCACCATAGTCGTCCTCGTGAAATCAGTTCGTTGGGCTCCGGATACATTGTTGACCCGAAGGGGTATGTTGTTACGAATCGTCATGTCATTGCGAAGGCAGATGAGATTACAGTTATTCTTAATGATGGGTCAGAGCATGATGCTAAGATCATTGGCGTTGATTCCAGAACAGATGTAGCGGTTTTAAAAATTGAACCCGAAAAGCCTCTCCCAAGCATTGAATGGGGAAATTCTACAGAAGCGCGCGTGGGGGATTGGATTCTTGTCATCGGGAATCCATTTGGTTTGGGAGGGACCGTAACAGCAGGAATTATATCTTCACGGGCTCGGGATATTTCTTCACAGGCTGGAGATATTGCTCTTACCAAATACGTGGACAACATGATCCAAACTGATGCGGCGATCAACTTGGGGAATTCTGGGGGCCCCATGTTTGATATGAATGGTAATGTAATAGGAATGAATGTTGCTATCTTTTCGCCTTCAGGTGGAAACGTAGGAATTGGCTTTGCGATTCCGTCTAGTATTGTTAAGCGAGTAGTTGAACAAATCAAAACAACAGGGCGTGCTCAGTATGCTTGGATGGGTGTCGTTGTCCAAGATGTGACAGAAGAGATTGCTGATAGTCTTGGTTTGGATAAGGAGCGCGGGGCTCTTGTCACAAACGTTGCACCAAATGGTCCAGCGCAAAAAGCACAGCTTCAACCGGGAGATGTAATCCTTTCATTCAATAATCACCAGGTTCCAAATTATGAGAACTTTCCAAGGATGGTAGGTGAAACACGCATTGGAACCGTAGCGCCAGTAAAGATTTGGCGGAAAGGGAAAGAAATTAATTTAAAGCTAACACTGGAAGAATACCCAAACAAGGAGGGTGTCGCCGAGATGGTGATGGCTAAGAAGAAAGCTGCTTCTCAGGAGCCCGAAGCGGGAGAATTTTTAGGTAT
Source organism: Alphaproteobacteria bacterium (assembly GCA_018662925.1). NCBI lineage: Bacteria > Pseudomonadati > Pseudomonadota > Alphaproteobacteria > Alphaproteobacteria bacterium. The sequence goes on from JABJFC010000079.1 coordinate 15,233, forward strand.
TTCTGTTGGCCCCATTACAGAAGAAATACGTAAGAAGTTAAATATCAGTGATGATGTTAATGGAGCCATTGTTTTCAAGATAGATTCAGGAAGTGTTGCTTCTAAGAAAGGGATCCAAGTGGGAGATTTAGTGGTTGAGGTCAACCAGCATCCCATATCAGATCATCGCCAGGTGTTGCAAAAAATATCAAATGCCATGGCTAAGGGTAATAAAACTGTACTGCTTAAGATTCTTAGAGGACAGAAATCTGTATACATAGGCCTTCCACTCGACAACGACAGATAACGAATTTTGTCAAAAAACATTCTTATTATTGTGGGGCCAACTGGAAGTGGAAAGTCTGCCTTGGCCCATGATTTGGCTGAAGAACTTGAAGGAGCCGTTCTCAATGCAGACAGTCAGCAAATTTACAGAGAGTTATCTGTATTGTCTGCACGCCCTTCGGAAAATGAGTACAGGAATGTTCCTTATAAATTGTTTGGCCTTTATTCAGCTGAAAAAAACACCTGTACGGCTGGGGAGTGGCGACAGCTCGCATTGAGAGAAATTAAGAATTCTAAGGAGAAAAATCAACTTCCAATAATTGTTGGAGGAACGGGATTCTATATATTTACGCTTTTAAATGGTATTTCGCCGGTGCCGGAGGTATCAGAGAAAATTAGGCGTGATACAGAGGATCTTCTCAATACGATGGGGATTGAAGCCTTTTATAAGGAACTCTGCATTCGGGATTCTCAGATAGCTCGCAAGCTGAAGCCAACAGACAAAAGAAGACTCTTGCGTGCATGGGAAGTCCTGGAGGCAACAGGTAAGTCTCTTGCCTATTGGCAAAGCATACCTGCTGATACAAGTGATATAGCAGCGTATAACTTTGTTACTGTTTTATTAGCGCCAGAGCGAAAAGAGCTCTACGACTCTATTAATGCGCGTGTGCTCAGTATGATTGAGCAGGGAGCTGTCGAAGAAGTAAAAGGCCTAGAAAGAATTCCAGATGCTCACCCGGTTACAAAGGCAGTTGGTGTCAAAGAGATTAGAGCGTTTTTGAAGGGGGCTACGTCTTTAGAAGAAGCAATTGAAGAAATGCAAAAGGAAACGAGGCGTTATGCCAAACGTCAATATACGTGGTTTCGCCACCAGTTGCAGCCATCACTTGTAATCCCCAATGCATATATCCAGAAGGATCGTAAAGGATCCCAAAAAACTAGAAACGAAATCAAAGAGCTACTTTAGTAAGCTGCTTCAGTTGTTTCTCAGTACTAACAACAAACAAACTTACTAGTGCTTCGAGATGTTTTGTTGATAGCTTTGAAGATCAACCGCTATCTGCAGCTTTATATCTTGGGCAATTTGTCTGAGGGTTTTTGCTTTTGCATCCTCTGCGGCAACAACAGTCGCATATGGGGCACCAACTATAGTGTTGAAGTTAGAGGTGGCAGTAAGGGACTTGGACGCAATTGGTTTATCCGTTTTTTGATCTTTGAGGACATAAATTGCCGTTAAGGTAAACTCTGTTCTTGAAGAGGTTGCGTCCTTTAGGATTCCAAGATGGACTTTATTTTCCTTTAGTCTTACTGACAGAATATATTTAGGGTGTATTGGCGCACCAGTGGGGGAGAGTAGGGTAAGTAGATGGTTGTGGAGCTCTTGTCCAGTTCGATTAGGGATGTAGTCTATTTTGACATGAGAGAGAGCTGTGACTATTTCCTTTTTGTCTTCGGTGAAAGATTTATTAAGCGGCTTAAAACCACAGCCTGTTAAAAATGCACAAAGGATAAGGGAGGGTACGATTCTATACAACGACATTGACGACTCTATTTGGAATTAAAACAACTTTTTTAGGCTTATTTCCGGAGAGCGCTTTTTGCACTGTATCCATATTAAGAGCCCGATCCGTGACGATTTCCTTGGCAGCATCCTTTTTAATATCTAGTGTTCCGCGTAGCTTACCATTAACTTGTATGGCTAGGGTAATGATTTCTTCCTGGATGAGATTTTTATCTGTTTTTGGCCAAGGAATTGTATCTAAAAATGAAGAATGTCCAAGTTTTTCCCATAACTCAGAGGCAAGATGTGGTGTGAATGGCGCCACAACGATAACGAGGGTCTCGATAGCGTGTTTTAGGGCCTTTGGATCGATGGAACCAGAAGAAACGTGTTTTTGAATTTCATTGGTAAGTTCTCGAATATTAGCCAACACCTTGTTGAAATGGGAACGGTCAAAGTTATAGGTGATATCGGCAATATACTTGTGGGTTTTCTTTGTGAGTTCTAAACATTCAACGTTGGAATTAGGATTCTTATTTATCAATTGAATCGATTGGTTAACCAAGCGCCACAGGCGATTTATATAGCGCCAGGCTCCTTGAACACCTTCTTCAGACCAGTCTAAATTTCGGTCAGGAGGGGTGTCTGATAAACTAAAAAGCCGTGCAGTGTCAACGCCATACTCACTGGTGATAACTGAAGGATCCACAACATTGTTTTTAGATTTACTCATTTTTTCAGATCGTCCCACCATTACAGGTGAATCATCCGAAATTTTCACATATGAGTCACCTTTTATACGCTTTACTTCCTCGGGGTAAAGCCAAGTACCATTTTTATCTTGGTAGGTGTGATGACAAACCATGCCTTGAGTAAGAAGCTTCTTAAATGGTTCAGAATTTTCAATATATCCGCATTCTTTAAGGGCTTTTGTAAAAAAGCGAGCATAAAGCAGATGGAGGACGGCATGTTCAATTCCTCCAACATAGTCATCTACAGACATCCAATAGTCGACTTGCTTTCTATCAAAGGGAGCATTTTTGTCATGGGGAGAACAAAAGCGGAGAAAATACCAGGATGATTCAAAGAAGGTATCAAACGTATCCGTTTCACGTTGTGAGGGTTCAGAACATTTTGGACAGTTCACATTTATCCATTCTTGACAGTGATCAAGAGGGTTTCCAGGCTTATCCAAGGAGACATTTTCTGGAAGCAGGATAGGGAGATCTTCATCGGGAACGGGAACAGGACCGCATTTTGGACAGTGGATAATGGGAATTGGACAACCCCAGTATCTTTGGCGAGAAACTCCCCAATCCCGCAAGCGGTAGAATGTCTTTCTTTTTCCTAACTTCAATTTCTCAAACTGATTAATGGCTTCTTCTTTTGCCTTTTCAACATTCAGATCGTTGAGGAACTCCGAATTAATAAGAACGCCATTTCCTGTGTAAGCTGCTGTTTTTTCGAGGATCTTCTGATTGTCAGCTTGCTCGGGAGATTCAATTACTGGAACAATGGGAAGATCATATTTAATAGCAAAATCAAAATCGCGCTCATCGTGAGCGGGGCACGCAAAAACAACGCCAGTTCCATAGTCCATAATGACAAAGTTTGCAATATAGATAGGAAGTTGTCTTTCCTTTAAGAAGGGGTGTTGAGCATAATATCCGGTAAATACACCCTCTTTCTCGACCATATCTTGAGTTGCTTGGTCTACCCCTTGTGTGTGGAATTTCTCGATGAGGCTGGCTATTTTCTTGCTTTCTTTAGAAAGCTCGTGTGAAAGAGGGTGATCAGGAGAAACAGCAATAAAAGATGCCCCAAATATGGTATGGGGACACGTTGTGAAGACCTCAAGGTCTTTTATTGAGAGCTTCTCAGCTTTAACTATTGGAAATTGAATAAGGGCTCCGTGAGATTTCCCTATCCAGTTCTCTTGCATCACCTTTACGCGCTCAGGCCAATTAGGAAGTTTTTTGAGGTTCTCCAAGAGTTCTTCAGCGAAAGAAGTTATTTTTAAAAACCATTGGGATAGGAGTCGACGTTCAACGGGGACGCCGGACCTCCATCCACGGCCATCAACAACTTGCTCGTTAGCCAAGACAGTATTCTCTTCAGGATCCCAATTTACCCACGCTTCTTTTTGGTAGGCTAAACCCTTTTTAAAAAAATCTAAAAAAATTTGTTGTTCATGCGCGTAATAGTTGGGAGATGAAGAAGTTATTTCTCGGGACCAATCGTAGGAAAAGCCCAGGGATTTAAATTGCTCTTTCATAATCTGGATGTTTTTCTTTGTCCAGACCTGAGGGGAAACATGATGTTTAATTGCGGCGTTTTCGGCTGGCAGTCCAAACGAATCCCATCCAATTGGATGCAAAACATTGTATCCACATGCTCGTTTATAGCGAGCTATAACATCTCCGATGGCATAGTTACGTACATGCCCCATATGGAGCACACCGGATGGATAAGGAAACATTTCAAGCACGTAGTGCTTTTCTTTCGAGGCATCTTCACTTGCTCGGTAAAAGTTGCCCTTATCCCAAACATTTTGCCACTTTGGCTCAATTTCTTTAAAGTTGTAAGAATCCATAATCTTTTTTGGAAGTTTTATGCATTATCAGAGCCAATTCTGAGTTGTCTTGCCCGTAAGAGGATTGCCTCCTCTAATTTTTGAGCCATTTGGTCTTCTACTGGGGCATCTACCCAAGCATTTGTATCATCCATTATCTGTTTAAATGCAGTTAATCGGAGTCCATCTGATCTTAATTGGCGACTCAAAATAATAACGTCTATTTTATAACGTTCACCAGGCGTTTGTGGGGGAGAATACCAATTGGTTATAATAACTCCGCCAAATGGATCGGCCGAAGACAAAGGCATAAAGGATAGAGCATCAAGCGAAGCGTGCCAGAGATAGCTATTCACGCCAATACCAGAAACGTCATCGTCTGTTTTAGACTTTGCTCCCAGAGAAAAAGTATCTTCTCCAAAAAGTTTTCCAAAGCCTCTCTTTCTTTGCTGTTCCGCACTCTGCGGTACTTCCGTATCGTTAACTTTGACATCAGAACAACTTGTTAAACAGATGAGTGAAAAAATATATAATAGTCTGTGTTTCCGCATGCGTACTTCCTCAAAATAATATTATTACAGCAACTCATAACACAAAATAGCAAAACACAAAATAAAAAAAAGAGGAGCTTAGCCCCTCTTTTCTTAAACTTCTAAATTTAAATTAGAAAGAAATTTTCGTACCTAGAATAAATACTGATCCTGTATTGGATTTCTTTCCTGGTGTTCCTAAAGCTGTAGGTACTGGTGCGGAGGATGCTCCCGAAGCGAAAACAGCCGTTCCACCGTTAACTGAGGCATCTCCACCTGTAGCAGCTTGTGGTACTGTGAAACGAATGAAGTCTGCTTCAGCATACACACCTAAGCCTGGCGCGAGTGTATGATCTGCTGTGAAGGACCAGAACTTGCCCTTAGCATCTGACGCTCCAGTAGCAACTTTCGTTTTAGATTGTTGGTAACCTACTGTAAACTTACTGGCTTCGTAAGTGTAGCCAAGTGCAAAACTCCATGCCTTACCTGCATCGGTACCAAGCGACCTCAGCGAGTCTACAAGAGTTGATTTTTTGTTGTCAATGTAACCTGCACCAAATTGGAAATCTCTATATGTGACAAGACCACCAATTTGATATGCTCGAACTTTAGCAGCATTTTCCTCAGTGCTAGCTTTTGAATCACCAGACAAGAAAGCTCCTGTGGCGCTTACACCTACTTCATCAAATGCGTGTGTGTAGTTCAACGCACCACCAAAGTTCTTACGAGTAATGACATTAGATACCGTAGAAGACGTATCAGCTGATTGAGTAAGCGGCTCTGCGCCTTCATGTCGTGACGATGGCGTGAAACTCAAACCGAATTGGAATCCCGCAACTCGTGGTGTAAAGTAACTCATCTTTGTTGCATCACCAGGATCACCGACCATGCTGTCACCAGCGAATACACCAGCTGGCTGCGTGAACGCATCAAGCCAACTTCCGTCGAAACCACCTGTTCCACCGATAACGTTCACGGCGTCAACCATCATAAGGTCTTGAGCACCAATGGTGTCACCTAATTGCAAGGCACCCCATGATCCTTTGAACTCAATACGGTTTTCGGAAACACTTGTTGAAGAACCAGTGTTACCACTGAGAGCTATCAAATAGTTGTATTCCAAACCATTCTTGGCCATTCCTGCAACAGCAAATCTCATTTCACCGGTTTGTGTAAAACCGTAGCTACCAACACCATTACGTGGGTTTGCAGCAGCATCACCGTCGGCTGCACTAGATCCTTTAGCACTGTTTTTAACACCCATTGCTTGAAAGCGGGCATTACCGCTTATGCTGAGTGCGGGAGCTACAGCAGCTGCACTTACTTCTTGTGCGGCTACAAAACTTACGGCCATCAAAGCCGTTGTTCCCAGAAGTTTTTTAGTCATTCATCGTCCTCCAAAAAGGAATTATAACTTTCATTTACATATAATCCTAGAGATCAATATTCGTAAAGTCTCCGGATTCATAAACCTATTTCAACGCTTTTTCCCGTCAAATTCAAGATTCCCTATGATTAGATAGGCCTGTTTTTTTATGAGTGTGTCGTGTGCGCAACAGTCTGAATTTCCCCTATACCATTTACTATTTCGCTTTTCTTAACACACCCATATTGATCAGGTCATTTAAAACACCCTCTTGCTTTATATGATTCAGCTGCAAAAAATTGTCAGAAAATGTTTGAAAATCAAAGGGCGCATTCTTAAGCATCCAGGGAATAACAGAAGTAAATTCTGTTGGAATTGGGACAGTTGTCCCCTTCGGTCCTTTCAGTAAGTTTTCATTCTCACTCTCTATGATCGAGAAGTTTTCTGAAGTGAGGTGAAAATGAGGATTTGTCTTGAAACTAGGCAATGTAAAATGGCTTCTGGGGTATCCACGGCTTTTTGACAGCCGATCTAGTTCGGTTTCAAAGCATGGATCTTCTACAATTGAGAGAACTTCTTTGACGAATTTGTTCAAATATTTTTTGTTATCTTGTTTGTGGGGTGGAATGTAATTTCTCAAGAATTCTGAACTTAGCCCTTTTTCGAACAGATAGCTTAAAAGGTCCAAGCCAATGAGAGGGCTGCCTCCAAATGAAATATGTACCGTTCCTTCAGACGTGGCTAAAGCATCGTGGTACTGTCCACGTGGGATGTACAGAAAATCCCCGGGCTTGAGAGTGATATCCAATAAAACATCGCCTTTTTTCTGTTCTGCACGAGCTTCATTGCGCATTTTTAGAAAAGTTGGATGGGAGATGGGGTTAACTTCTCGTCCATCATATACTAGCCATCTTTTCTCACCTACTGTGTGAAAAACAAAGACTTCATGTGTATCGAAGTGGCTATGAAAAGCCTGCTTTTCCTTCCAAGAGCAATACAGATTTGCTTGAATCTTTGAACTGAAAGTTCTTTCCAGCAGATTTGCTATATGAGACAGATCGGGCAAAAGTGAGTCAATGTCGTTACAGACGAGGGAGGCACCCTGTTCCAGAAAAGTGACAATTTGGGTTGAGTTGGGTTGTAAAATCTGTTGCTGATTGCGGTCAATGGCAGGATAGCAATATAAAGAAGGGTTTATAGGCTTGTTTTCTAGATGGAGTTGAAGAGAAGTGGAAGACCACACAGAAGTCATATTAAGGATCTGGTTTAATTTTTCCCAGGTCATGAGGGAGGTCAAAACTTCGTATTCGTCTTTGTTCTTAGACTGGAAGGGGATATGAAGGGGTTTTTTATCATAATAAACCTCGAAAAATTCTTCAATACCAATGGGGTGTAGAATTTTTTCGAAATCTAGTGGAAAGGCCATTTCAATTCCCTTGATGAAAGAGTTGACGAAGTGCATGCATGATGGCTTATATGTGCTTGAATGCAGACAATTTACTGATAGAAGATTCTCATGGTTTTGTCAAAAACAACTTTGCTTATTGTGAATAATGACGCTTTCTTATCTGAGAGTGTCAGGCCCTTTTTGAACAAAGAGAAGATTGCATATGATGAAATTTCTTTTTCAGAATTTGAAGGCCAATGCCTTCAGAAAGAGGGATGGGATGAGGAATATTCTGGATACATACTTCATATTAGTAATGAGGAAGAGGCGCAGTTTTTGGCAAGCCATGTTCAGGTCAGTAGTTCTTTCATAGTCATATCAAACTGTGTAGCAAAGCTGAAGGAAGGAATTCTCGTTAGAAAACCATTTCGAGTGAGTGATCTCTTGAGATATATATTAGACATTTCTAAAAGCAAAAAACCCCTTTCTACTTTCTCCTTTGGAGCATTTGTTTTTGATGGGCAGTCAAAAGTTTTACACTGTACAGAGACAGATGCAGATACGTTCTTGACTGAAAAAGAAGCAAAACTCCTATGGTTGTTACACCAAGCTGCAGGAGATGCGGTTGCAAAGGAAAGATGCCTGGAGAGCGTATGGGGGTACAGCAAAGGGATCAGCACAAGGACTCTGGAAAGTCACATTTATAGGCTTCGGCAAAAAGTTGAGAAAAATCCTGCCACGCCCGTTTGGTTGCTTACGACTCCAAAAGGGTATTGCCTTGTAAGGTAATTACTCATTTTTAAGAAGCCGACTTTTTTGGCGGTTCCAGTCGCGTTCCTTTTCCACTGCGCGCTTGTCAACTTGGTGTTTTCCGGTTGCGATGCCAAGGGAGAGCTTTACGAGACCACGCTTGTTAAAATACATTGATAGAGGAATCAGTGTAACACCCTTCTTTTTAATGGCGGCTAATAATTTGTTCAGCTCCCGCCTTTTCAAGAGTAATTTACGGGGGCGACGGGTTTCATGGTTCAATTGATGGGATTCAGTATATTCGGGGATATAGGCGTTGAACAAAAAGAGCTCGCCCTTGTCCTCCCCCGCGTAGGACTCTTTAATGCTCGCTTGCCCTTTTCTTAAAGCCTTGACTTCGCTACCTACTAATATAATACCTGCCTCGAGGGTAGATTCTATAAAGTAATCATGGCGAGCTTTTCGATTTTGAGCTACTATTCGGTTGAGGGATTTGATTTTCTTGGCCATGGTACTATACACTTAATGGGGAGAGACGAGTCCCTACCATATACAGAGTTCTGAAGGATTTAAAAAGGGAAAAGGCGTTGAAGGTGAATAATAGACAGGGATTATGTGGCAGATATTCCACATGGGGAATAATAAAATTGGGTATAGAAAGAATGGTCAGGGGTTTTATTGGGTTTAGTTCCATGTGGTTAACAATGACGGGGCTGTTTGTCATGCTCATAGGCGGAATAGATTCAGCTTGGGGGCGTGTAGCGTCTCCTACTTGTAACAAAGCACTTAAGGGAGCTTTTGAAGCTTCAGAAAAAGGGAAGTGGCAAGATGCTTTCAAAAAAGTTTCAGCACAACAATGCCCCTTATCTACCAAGCTTCTTCAATGGGCTTATTATCAAGACAATAGAACAAAGGCTTCATTTGAAAATATCACTGATTTTGTTATCAAAAATCCTTCTTGGCCCTCTGGGAAGCTCCTTGCCGAAAATGCGGAGAATTCTCTTAGTGCAAAAACTCCAGATACATTGATCCTGAGTTGGTTTCAAAATAGAAATCCGAAGACTGCGCGGGGAGGAGTATACCTAGCTGAAGCACTTTTAAGAGCTGGCAGAGCTGGAGAAGCAGTCACTATTATCAAATCAACTTGGCGGGATATGAATTTTGGAAGTGCTGGGGAAGAGAAAGCTTTTTACTTAAAACACAAGTCCCATTTAAACCCTCAAGATCATATCGCTAGGCTAGATCGTCATTTGCGAGAGGACAATGAGTACCTCGTGAAACGTATGTTGCCCAGGGTGGATATTGGACACCGACTTTTAGCCAAAGCGAGGCTAGCTCTTCGGAAAAAGAGAGGGGGAGTTGATCTGTTGATTGCAAAAATCCCTTTTAAGTTGATGCAAAAAGCAGGGCTTGTGTACGAAAGGGTTCGATGGCGTCGGCAAAAATCATCTACTCATTACGATAATGGTGCCTGGGAGCTATTAAGTGGCCTTAATGGTAATACTGAATACTCTTCCCAGCTTTGGCGTGAGAGGGCAATTTTGGCGAGACGGGCCATAGAGAGAAAGCATTTCCAACGGGCCTATGATTTGGTGAAAGGACATGGATTCAGTGCGGGTGTTGTTTTTGCAGAGGGCGAATGGTTAGCGGGGTGGCTCTCTTTAAGATTTTTAAATAAACCGGAACGTGCTCTTAAACATTTTGAGCGATTACATGCCAATGTGAAAACGCCTCTAAGTCGTTCACGTGGAGCTTATTGGTCTGGCAGAGCAGAGGAAGCATTAGGCCATTCCAAGAAAGCTAAGGAATGGTATACAGCTGCCTCTAAATATCAAACAACCTACTATGGACAATTAGCTCTTGAGCGGCTTAATAAACCCAAGTCAGTAAAGTTATTTAAGGCTCCTCGCTATACGAATGGGGATAAGCAGTCCTTCGAAAAAAAGGAATTGGCTCGTGTCGCCATGTTGCTGAAAGAAGTTGGCCAAGATGGGTGGATTGACGAATTTTTGATGCAGTTGGCCCTGCGAGCGAAATCATCTAAGGAAATGGATCTAGCCATTTCTTTTGCAAAAAATGTTGACCCAAGACATATTGTTATAGTTGCAAGGGTTGTTGCGCTTAAAGAGGTTGTTCTTCATCCACACGCATATCCAACTCATTCATTGAATTACCCTAAAAATGAGAACTTAGAGCCCGCATTAGTTTGGGCCTTAATCCATCGAGAGAGTGGGTTTGACCCAGGCCTTACGAGTGTTGCAGGGGCACAGGGAATGATGCAATTAATGCCTTCAACGGCAAATAGAATTGCGAAAAAGAAAGGGCTTAGGGTCAGGAAAGGTGATCTTTTAAAAAATCCCGACCTTAATATGCGATTAGGATGTTCGGTTATTGCTGAACTATTAAAAGCATACGACGGGTCCTATCCTCTCGCGCTTGCAGCATACAACGCTGGGCCTGAGCCAGTGAATGAGTGGATTAAAGACTTTGGAGATCCGAGGAAGCCCGATGTGGATGAAATCGATTGGATTGAACTCATTTCATACTTTGAAACGAGAGATTATGTGCAACGGGTTCTTGAGCTGGTTCATATCTATCGAAATAAGGATGAAACCTTACTTTCTAAGGCATTCTAGAATATAGACTCTAATGGTGCTAGAGAGATTGGCAGAGCGTGCTTCATCAATGTTTTCTATTAGCTTGTTGAGGGGGACTCCTTTTGTGGCTGCAATTTTCTTTAGTTCTTGCCAAAAAGGTGTTTCAAGGGAAATACTTGTTTTGTGGCCCCATAGTGTAATGGAGTGCTTTTGAAGAGAGGATTCAGTCACTCTGTAGGGCCAATCATTTTTTCGGGCCGGACCCAAGTATCAAATTCTTTTTCTGAGACATACCCTAATGCTAAAGAAGCTTCTTTGAGGGTTAGGTCTTCATTGTAGGCTTTTTTTGATATTTCAGTAGCATTATCATAGCCAATGTGAGGAGAAAGTGCCGTTACGAGCATGAGAGATTGTTCTAGAAAGTCATTAATACGATCATGATTTGCTTTGATTCCAGAAACACATTTATCAGCAAAGACCCGCATCCCATCGGAAAGTAGCATAATCGATTGGAGCAGGTTATAAATGATAACTGGATTAAAGACATTTAGCTCCAGGTGTCCCGAGGCGCCGGCAATGGTAATAGTGACGTGGTTGCCCATGACTTGGCTCGCGATCATGGTCAGGGCCTCAGCTTGAGTTGGGTTAACTTTCCCGGGCATGATGGAAGATCCAGGCTCATTTTCAGGGAGGATGATTTCTCCAAGGCCGCTTCGGGGGCCTGATCCAAGCAAACGAATGTCATTTGCAATTTTCATGCAGGATGTGGCTATTACATTAAGGACTCCCGACAGTTCAACGAGTGCGTCGTGGGAAGCCATTCCTTCGAACTTATTTTTAGCAACGCAAAACGGAAATCCCGTCGCTTTTGCAACTTGCTTGGCAAACTTCTTATCAAAGTCTTTCTTTGCATTAAGGCCAGTCCCTACAGCTGTGCCCCCTTGAACTAGTGGATACAGCCTGGGCAAAGTTCCATCAATTCGTTCAAGTCCAAGGGAAATTTGTTCTGCATATGCTGAGAATTCCTGTCCCAGCGTGATGGGGGTTGCATCTTGTAAATGGGTACGCCCCAATTTAACTATGTCCTGAAAATCCTTAACCTTTTTTTCCAACGCTTTATGAAAGTGCTTAAGGGAAGGAATGAGGGACTCTTGAACTTCAAGGACTGCGGCAATGTGCATGGCGGTGGGGAAAGAATCATTTGTAGATTGGGCCATGTTTACGTGATCATTAGGGTGAATGGGTGCTTTTGACCCCAAAGAGCTGCCAAGAAGTTTGTTAGCACCATTTGCAATGACTTCGTTTAGGTTCATGTTTGTTTGTGTACCAGAACCCGTTTGCCAAACAACAAGTGGAAAGTGGTCGTCATATTTTCCGGAAATGATTTCATCTGCGACCTGGCAGATCACTGAACCTAGCTTTGGTTCAAGGGATTTTAGATCCATGTTTACAAGGGCAGCAGATTTTTTCTGAAGGGCAAAGGCGTGGATAAAGGCAAGGGGAAGCCTTTCATTTCCGATAGGGAAATTTTCCAAAGACCTTTGGGTCTGGGCACCCCAGTACTTGTCGCTCTCAACAGCCATCTTCCCGAAGGAATCTGTCTCGGTGCGCTTTGACATTGTAGTGGCTTTATTTTTTCCGGAAGGTATCAAGGGTGATCACCTTTCCTGTTGGATCTTCTGCAGCTTTTGCTTTCCCTTTTTTGGAGGTTTTTTTCGGTGCGGGTGGAAGTTCCTCAGGAAGTTCAGTAGGATTAAACTGGAGGCCGAACTTAACCGAGGGATCCACAAAACCTGTGATGGCTCCATAGGGTACATAGATAGGTTCTTGAATGTCATTAAAGCTCAAAGTCACATAAAATCCTTTAGTATCAACCTTTAAATCCCAAAATTGGTATTGAAGGACGATGGTTACTTCATCGGGATGGCGTTCTTTCAAATAGTCTGCCATTTCAACACCAGGATAGTGGGTTTGGAAAGTGATATAAAGGTGATGTTGTCCTGGAAGGCCATCTTTTTCAACCAATTTAAGGACGTCTTTTACAACACTTCTAAGGGCTTCTTGGACGATTTCTTCGTAATATATGGTCACGTTATTGCCTTTTATTGACCTAGACACACAAAATATGGGGGCTTCTGTTGCCCGGTGCCCCCGAACCGCGCGTTATATTAACTAAATACAACGACTTAAACTACATAAATCAAATTCTTTCGAATCAGATTAAGCAGCCATTGTTGCAGCTTCGTGATTGTCGTTGATAAAGTCACCTCTAACACCAACATTATCATTTACTGCAGTTACTAATGTATCGGCATTTATTTTGCCTAGCCCGATAACGGTGGTACCATGCCGAGCAAAAAGCAAATCTTTACTACACACGTCGATCCTGTTTCACCCCCACAAAAAGAATGCCTAAAACCGAAAGTTCATTCCTTTGGTGGAGGCGCCGGGTACTGCCCCCGGGTCTGTAATGCTTATTCCATCAACCGTTTATTGCCATAGTTGGTCTCCCAACACCTTTAATATAAGCTATTTTCGGTGATTTTCAAAGGATTTTAGAAGTTTTTTCTGGTTTTATTTTTTTTGTCAGGATAGATTCGGTGAAAGTTACAATATTAACCCTAAATTTTATGGAGAAATCCTGTGCTTACAGATGATCAAAAAGCTGGAATTGAAGAGCAACGTACAACTGAGTTTAAGACGCGTCGGGCAACAGTTCCTACGTTAGAGGATATTCTCTATACGGCATTTCCCGTATTAGATCATGGGTTTGTACGAGTCGTTGATTATATGGGGGATGATCAAGCCGTTGTACAGGCGGCAAGGGTTTCTTATGGGCGTGGGACAAAAAAAGTCAGTGAAGACAAGGGGTTAATTAATTATTTGATGCGTCACCGCCATTCTACACCTTTTGAGATGTGTGAGATCAAATTTCACGTAAAGTTGCCCTTTTTTGTGGCACGACATTGGATTCGTCACCGGACGGCTAATGTAAACGAGTATTCTGCCCGTTATTCTATCCTTGACAATGAGTTTTATATACCGGCACCTGATCAATTAGCGGCGCAAGCAACGGAGAATCGTCAGGGGAGAGGTCGAGTCTTAACAGGCGCTGAATCCGAGAAGATCTTGAAAATGTTGAAAGAGGATGCGCTGCAATCCTATGAGCATTATGGTGAAATGCTCAATGTAGATGATCAAGGAGTTGTCAAAGATCCTGAAAACTCTGGTTTGGCACGTGAACTTGCACGCATGAATCTTTCCCTTAATTTCTACACCCAGTGGTATTGGAAGGTCGATCTTCATAATTTGATGCATTTTTTGTCTTTGCGTTGTAGCGAGTTTGCTCAATACGAGATTCGTGTTTATGCCCAGGAAATGATCAAGATGCTAAAAAAATGGGTTCCACATACGTACGAGGCTTTTGTGCAGCATCGCCTAGAGGGCGCTGGATTGTCACGGGGCGGGCTAGAGGCCGTCAAGAAACTTATTCGGGGACAAAATGTAAGCCGAGAAGATGTGGGGCTGACTGCACGTGAATGGCGTGAGTTGACAGATTTGTTAGAAATGGATCTTGAGAACCCGCAGAAAGTGGCATAGGATTGTTTTTAGAAGTTATTTTGGGAAATTAAGGATTTAAGTGATGACTAAGGAAAAAGGTAAAGGTGAAACGACAGTTGCATTAAATGGTTTGGATGCAGCTATTATTTTGCGTGAAGATGGTGCAATTGAAGCTTCTCTGCCTGATTTAGGGAACCCGGAAGATATTCCTGAGAATTTGGTTTTTGCGACAGCTTTGATGGCAGCGATTCAGAACGATGAGCTCTACGATGCAATCATTCGTAACTTTGAAGTTGAATGCGCCAAAATGGATACTGAAATAGGTAAAGAGAAGACCATTTGTTAGACATATTCTCTCTACAGAGTTGAGAGATAAGAAGCGTTAAAGGGTGTCGTTAGTATATATACTTTTTGCTTTTTATCTTTTGCGTAACGCCCATGATATAGTCACTTAGTTGAAGAATTTGTTGCGACTTCCTAAGTCTTTCTGGATAGGTGAAACAGAGATCTAGGGAGGGACTTTTTGCCTTGGGCATGATCTCAACCAGGTTGGAATATCTCAGTCGCTGGTTATCTTGAGGGAAGGTTGCAATTCCCAGGCCTTGCTCGGCTAAATGAATGAGACTAGCTCCAGAATTTATTTGAATCACAGGCCTTCTACTCTGTCCGGGCGAAGTTCCTGCAGAAAGATGCCAATTCAGTTCCGAAAAAGGATGAATATGAGTTCCATATCCCAAGAGCCGATGACTATCTAGCTCTTCGAGGGTTTCTGGGGTGCCATATTTCTTTAAATATTGGGGACTTGCATACAGTTTTAAGGGGGAGGAGAGCAATAATTGTTGAATTAGATGGGTTGCTCCTGGGATAAAAGGCCAAATGGCAGCATCTATTTCTTTTGGAGAGAAGGCTGGTTCTTGGTCATTGTTTAAAACTATCAGTTTAACCTCAGGATTTTTTTTCATAAACTCTGAGAGCTTATTTATAAGAAAAGTAAAAGAGATTCCCTCTGTTGAAGCTATTTTGATGGTTTTTTCTTTATCGGTAAAAGTTTTTTGCATGGAGCTTCTTATGGACTCCATCTCAGAAATTGCTTTTTTTGATGCTTCATACAAAATTTGCCCGTGCTTCGTAAGTAACAATCCACGAGCATAACGGCTAAAAAGCTTCACATTCAGCTGTTTTTCCAAAGCGATGATTTGGCGACTTAGAGCCGATCTGCTTAAGTATAGATTTTTGGCGCCAATGGCAAAGCTTCCCGCGACGGCCACATAGTAAAAACTTTTGATTTTATCCCAATCCATGTAGAGGCTTCTCCTTATCAGAGATGGCTTGGGTTGAATCAAAGACTTCTTTCAGAAAGTTGCCAAATGCTAGGACTGCTTTGGAATACATTAAATGGTGAGGGTAAACAAAATTGAAATCGATCTTTGGTCCTGAGACGTGGGGCAGAATTTCAACGAGATTGGATCCCTGAAGTCTAAAGTTTGATTGGCATAAAGAAATGATTCCCAAACCCTTTTCTGCAAGTTGGAATAGACTCGTCTCCGAGTTTACGAGGAGGAAAGGTTGACGAGATTTTCCATTTTTTGTGCCAATTGATAGAAACCAATTTAATTTAGATGAGGGGTCCATATATCCTCCACGAGAGATGAGGCGGTGGCACTCAAGATCTTCGGGGTGTTTAGGCGTCCCAAATTTTTCTAGATATTTAGGACTGGTGTATAGTTTGAGTTGAGAGGATACAATTGGTGATTGAAAAAAGCCTCTTTTGGATTCTATGGAAGGGATTAAGGCTGCATCTACACTTCTTAGGGCCAACTCTGAGCTTTTGTCACAATTCACAATTTTCAACTGAATGTTTGTGTGTTGGTTGATGAAGTCATCTATTTTCCCCATGACACATGATCGAATGCTGCTTGCAAGGCCTATTGTCAGAGGGCCAAAGGGGTCAGTTTGATCTTCACGAATCAGAGATTCGGCAAGCTCGAATTCGGAATGCATTATTTGAGCAGAGTGATAAAGCGCTTCCCCTTCCTTTGTAAGCACAAGCCCCCGTGAGTGCCTTTTAAAGAGTTTAGATTTTAGTCTATACTCAAGTGCACTAATTTGGCGACTCAGCGCAGACTGAGTTACTTCCATCTGCTCAGCAGCAGAGGTAAAGCTTCCAGACTTCGCTATACGATAAAATACTCTAATTTTGTCCCAGTCCATCTTCCCAGTCGATGATAAAAATAGTTCCCTAATACTTTATTGATTGTCATCTAATAGGGGTTATTAAAATAAGTCAAGCTGGAGAATTTGTGCAACAAAGTAGTCTCTTTTGAAGACAACTTAAAAGTTTTCATTTTATTTCAATGGATTGTCGTTTCTTTTATCAAAATGTAAAACAGTTTAAATGAAGAGTATTCCATATTTTCACGCCTGAAGCGTGCAAAAATGGAATAGCTAGTTTGAAATCCTATTCAGCTTTCTGAATGGTTACGTTGTGGTGCTTTAGAAAGGCTTTGAAGAAATTTTCAAATATCTCGATATTCTTTTTCGTTGTTGGATTTACGTTTTTGTTCACACAAAAAAATGTTTTGGTACAGGGGCCATCAATATGGGGGAGAACTCTTACTAAACTGGACTCAAAAAAGGGACTTGGTTCTACGGGGGCTGAGCAAATCCCGATCCCTTCTTTTGCCGCAAGAAAAACAGAGGTTGAGGAATTTACAGTGAAGTCCGGTTTTAATTTTGGAAAATCTGGGTGCATTCCTTTGAGGTGCCAATTAATGTTTGAAAAATGCGAAAATTCATGTTCACCGTATCCTATGAGGCAATGATTCTGCAGGTCCTGGGGCGTTTTTGGTGTTCCCATACGCTCTAGATATTCTTTGCTGGCAAATAATCCATGTTGATAGGGGATATACCACTTCTTTTCAAAGTGGTTTGTTTCAGTAAGAGGTCTAATCATAATATCAGACGCGACTTCCTCTTTCTTGGAAAGGTAATCGTTGGATGTAATATGTGTTGTGAAGTTTGGGTGTTTTGAATGAAGAGTTTTGAGGCTTTTTATCATCCAGCCTGATACAACAGCTTTCGTGGTAGAAATAACAATTTGGATTTTAGAGTTTGCAGTTTGGGGCTGGGAGAATTTGTTTTTTGCGTGTTCCAGGGTGGTGTGAACGTCTCGAATGTAAGGGAGAAAGGCGAGGCCTTCTTTGGTGAAGGAGGAATGCCGCTTATGTCTATTAATAAGTTTTATGCCAATTTCTTTTTCGATTTCATCCACATGTGACCACATGGTTGCCCTCGGAATGCCAACGGACTTGTGGACACCAAAATCGCAGTTACTTTCTTCCAAATAAAGTAAAGTTTTCAGACTCTTAAGTTTCAAACGAAACCTCCATTTCGTGGTTCCTATGAATTTTTTGCACACCCTACCCTGTGAAAAAAAATCAAACCAACGAGCAAATTGCAAAATTAGGTGAGTGAGTTAATTTTTGTTGTCTTTAAGAAGCGACAAACCAGACAAAAATACCAGGTCCTCCTGTTATTGGGGTTTAATAAG
>JABJFC010000080.1 GCA_018662925.1 Alphaproteobacteria bacterium
CTTCTGCAAAAGAATTTCGAAGATCAATCATGGACTTTTTTGAAATCACTTGGCCAAAAATTTCCCACGATATGGTGGATCGCATCAATGATGATTTTCAATTACTGAAATCGGCACTTTGATTCGTTTTGGGTATATATACTGCCACTGAGCACCTACTGCATATTGTAGAGACGGAAAATGGTGAACAGAAACTCTTGCGAATTGGACCATATAATGAATATGGAGGTGGTATGCCGTGTGAAATTGCAACGGATAGTCAAGGAAGAATTTATTATTTGAATAAAGCAGGGGAATTTCCTGTTATCAATTCTTATGATCCGCAGAGCCCTGATACGCAAAGAACAGGTGTCTCGTTTCGCGCTGCCTTTGGTGGGGGCATGCATCTGGATAGAAATGAACAGAAAATCTACTTTGGCAATGGTGACACAACGTATGTAGCGAATGTAGGTGAACTTCCTCGCCATGAATTGCTGAAAAATATGGGTGGGGATACATTTTGGCCGTGGGAAAGTGAAAAACTACTTTTAATATCAATCGAGCATAGTCGCTTTGTAAAAGGGCTTGATACAAGCGGAAAAGTTAAGAAGGATGCATTTGAAGCGACCTTGCCATTCATACGTGGAAAACATTTTTTCAGTGATAATGGTGAGCTGTGTATATTTGCGGAAACAAAAGATGAAAAAACTTACCGCCGAATTAGAAGCATTAGAGTCTTTGGAGTTAGTAATAGATTTACTTATGCCTTGCAGTCAAAGCATATGTTTAGGCGTATGGGGGGATAAAACTGCCCCGGCATAAAAATAACTTTTTGCTGAAATAAAGTGTCCAAACAAACATCTTCGCGAGGAGCCCTAATTTGGTCTTGCCTAATACGGTGGGGCGTCATAATTTCCATTTACGACTAAACCCACAACAAAGTATTAGATAGGCTCATGGCTCCTCGCATTTCTTCCCCCTCCCCTAACGCATTTTGGCTCTATGGTCTTCATGCCGTGATAGCAGCTCTTCAGAATCCTAAACGGCAATGTCACAAGCTGCTGGCGACAAAGGAAGCCGCAAAGTCTCTTGCAGATGCCAATGCTCTTTCCACCCCGAAGCTGCAGCCGAAGATCGTCTCAACCAGCGACATCCATAAAGAACTGCCAGAAGGCGCTGTCCATCAAGGCATTGCCCTTTCTGTGGACCCCTTACCTCCGCTCTCTATAGAAGACGTTTGTGATTCATCCTCTGCAGCCGGACCATTTTTGATTTTGGATGAGGTTACCGATCCCCACAATGTAGGCGCAATACTTCGTTCTTGTGCCGGCTTTGGGGCCAAGGGCCTTATTATTACGGAAAAGAATTCGCCATCTGAAACGGGCACTCTTGCAAAGTCAGCCTCGGGTGCCTTGGAACATACGCCGCTTATTCGTGCCGTTAATTTGTCGCAGGCGCTGAGCGCCCTCAAAGAGAAAGGCTATTGGACTGTGGGACTAGATGAACGCGCTGAGCAAGATCTTGGCCAGATTGACCTGGATGGTCCCATGGCCTTTGTTATGGGCAGTGAGGGCAAAGGGCTTCGGCGATTAACCCGTGAGAATTGTGATTTTCTGGCAAAGCTTCCCACAGAGCCCTCTTTCCCCACTCTCAATGTTTCCAATGCGGCTGCCATTTGCCTCTACGCTCATAAGATAGCGAGCTCATAAGCCCGCAATTGCCTAAAGGCCGTCTTTCTTTTATGATTGTTACAGAAGAGATAAAAAATGGAGGCATTTCGTGGGACCCTTATCAGATATTCGTGTACTAGATCTTAGCCGTGTACTCGCCGGACCTATTTGCACGCAAACGCTAGGGGATTTGGGCGCTGACATCATCAAAGTGGAACGACCCGGCGAAGGAGATATCACGCGTAAATGGGGACCACCGTATCTCAAGGACGACAACGGCAAGGATACGACGGAAAGCACTTATTATTTGAGCGCTAATCGCAACAAACGATCCGTGACTATTGATTTTTCAAAGTCAGAAGGCCAAGACCTTATCCGAGAATTATTGCAGCACTCGGATATTTTAGTGGAGAATTTCACGACGGGAACCTTGGATAAGTATGGATTAGGCTATGAGGCGCTGAAAGAAGCCTTTCCAAACCTGATCTATTGTTCCATTACCGGATTTGGTCATACAGGGCCCGAGGCCCATAGTCCTGGCTATGATTTTTTGATTCAGGGCCTAAGCGGCATGATGAGCATTACAGGGGAACCGGAAGGGTCCCCCCAAAAAGTAGGTATTTCCATTGCCGATATATCCTCAGGGCTTTATGCCACAATTGCCATACTTGCGGCCCTGCACCATCGGGAAAAGACCGGAGAAGGCCAATTTATTGATCTGTCCTTGTTAGAATCACAGATGTCCCTTCTGTCTTTTGTTGGTCAGGCCTATTTAACTTCAGGAATTGTTCCAACGCGCTTGGGCAATGAACATCCGCACATTGTCCCCTATGGGGCCTTTAAGGCGAAGGATGCGCACATTATCATTGCCGTTGGAACTGATCAGCAATTTGAAAAGCTTTGTACCTTTGCCAAAGTTCCGGAACTTGCCAAAGATCCAAAGTTTGCAACCAATGATGGCCGGGTTCGTCATCGCAAGGAGTTGCTGGATCTCTTAAATAGCATAACGGAGAAACATTCAGCCGAGTATTGGATGACGGGACTCTCAGGTGTAGATGTCCCTTGTGGTCCGGTCAATAATATTGATCAAGCACTCCAGCATCCTCAAGTAGCCGCAAGACACATGATCGAAAAACTTTCACATCCCTATGTGCCAGGCAAGGATGCAGAGGGCTTATCAATGATCGCCAGCCCTCTTCGATTCTCAAAAAGCGTTCTTAAAAATAAAAAATCACCTCCCCCCCTTGGCGAACACACTCAAAATGTACTAAAAGAGATCTTGGACAAGACTGATGAGGAAATTAAAAGCTTAAGAGATGGACGTATTATTTGATTTTGCCCCTTTATTATCACTGATCATAGGATATGCCCTGGGATCGATTCCCTTTGGTTTGTTGCTCACGAAAGTAACTGGACACAAAGATATTAGAACCACTGGCTCTGGTAACATCGGTGCCTCAAATGTCTTGCGGACGAGCAACAAATTTCTGGCTCTTTTGACTCTACTTCTGGACGGTGGCAAGGGAGGTTTAGCTGTTTGGTTATGTCTTTCATTAGGGTTTTCCCCCTTAGCAGCTATGGCCGGAGCTGTGCTTGGACATGTATTCCCTCTTTGGCTAAGCTTTAAAGGCGGAAAAGGTGTTGCCACTTATATAGGGTGCTTGGTATTTTTCCATTGGCCCATTGGCTTATTGGCCTTTGCTACTTGGGTGTTCTTTTTAATAGTGACCAAGTACGCGTCGGTTGCTTCGCTGGTTGCCGTCGCTTTATCTCCTCTGTATCTTTATCTGTTCGGAGAGTCTGCTACTGCTGTTTTTGTCTCTGTCGTCTTGTCAGCCATAGTCTTTTTCAGGCATTCGCAAAACATTTTACGCCTTAGGTCAAAGCAAGAGCCTAAAATATGCCAGAGTAAGGCCTAGATTTTTTAGGGATTTGTTTGCCGTTTTTCCATGGCTTGAATCGTTAAAGCCTATTGCGCCAGCCATGTGCCATCTGTAACCTAAATCAGACAAATGGAGGGTTGCAATGGATACTAGTTCGTCACCCAAAGGTGGGGGGAAGGCCGCCTTATCAGAAAAAACTCAATTAGATTGGCTTCAACTATCACGTACAGAGAACGTTGGGCCCATAACATTCATGCAATTAAAGGCCCATTTTGGGTCGGTTCAGGCGGCCCTAGAAGGGCTTCCAGAAATGGCAGCTCGGGGCGGGAAGAAGACATTGAGACTTTATCCTCGCAAAATAGTGGAACGAGAATTAGCCCAGTTGAAAAAATTGAGAGGGCGGTTGTTGCTCATTGACGATCCTCATTACCCAGCACATTTAGCTTCAATTTCTGATCCTCCACCCGTCCTACGGATTATTGGCAATGTGGAAATGCTGTCCAAAAGATGCTTTGCTGTTGTTGGAGGCCGAAATGCGTCCCTTAATGGGCGGAAATTTGCCCATAAAATGGCTCAAGATATGGGATATTTGGGATGGATTCTTGTGTCGGGACTTGCACGAGGAATCGATACAGCTACCCATCAGGGCGCTCTTGCGTCGGGGACGGTTGCGGTACTTGCAACAGGATTGGATCGTTATTATCCGCCAGAAAACAAGCACATACAAAAGGAAATTGAAGAAAAGGGAGTTGTTATTTCAGAGGTGCCTATCGGGACGCCTCCTCAAGCTCAACAATTCCCCAGGAGGAATCGTATGATCTCTGGCCTTTCCCATGGAGTCATCGTTTTGGAAGCAGCCATGAGATCGGGCTCCTTAATCACCGCACGATTTGCCCTTGAACAGGGACGAGATGTTTTTGCGGTTCCAGGATCTCCTTCCGATGGGCGGTGTGAAGGATCTAATGACCTTATTCGACAAGGAGGCAATGTCCTGACGTCTGTGGAAGATATCATTAATATGTATCCTGACGAAAAAGAGAGTCCAACTTCCATCAAGGAAATGCAAAAACCAAGCTATCCGCCACCTCCAGCACTTTCTTCTCGAGAACGAAGCAAAGCCCATCAGATGCTCTTGGGAAATATGAGTTCTTCACCCATTGGGGTTGACGAGTTGACGAGAGCCTGTCATTTATCTGCGAGTGAAGTTTCTGCAAGTCTTTTGGAATTAGAGCTTGCAGGGCGGGTTACCCGACCTTCGGGGAGTCATGTTTCACGCTTAAACTAGCGTGTAAATGTAGAGCTCAGAGAGCGCATAAATTAGATACGTTAAAAAGCGTATAAGGTAAGATAAGTGTAAAAGATGAAAGTAGTTGTCGTTGAGTCCCCTTCTAAAGCCAAGACCCTTAATAAGTATTTGGGTAGTGACTATAAAGTACTGGCCAGTTATGGACATGTGAGAGATCTACCCTCCAAGGACGGATCTGTTAATCCTGAGGATAATTTCTCTATGAACTGGGAAGTTTCCAAGGGATCTGACAAACATATTAAAGATATTGCCACTGCGACAAAGGGTGCCGATGCATTGTACCTGGCCACTGATCCGGATCGCGAAGGAGAGGCTATTTCATGGCATGTTAAAGAGCTGCTTGAGAAGAAGAAACTTTTAAAGGGAATTGAGGTTAAGCGCATCGTCTTTAACGAAGTGACAAAACGAGCCGTGCTGGAAGCCTTTGATCATCCAAGAGAACTGGATGAAGATTTGGTTCAAGCCTATTTGGCTCGGCGCGCTCTAGATTATCTGGTGGGTTTCAGTGTTTCCCCTGTTTTGTGGCGTAAGTTGCCAGGAAGTCGCTCTGCTGGCCGTGTCCAGTCTGTGGCGCTCCGATTGGTGACTGTGCGGGAAAGTGAGATAGAGGCCTTTAATCCTCAAGAATACTGGACCATTGAAGCGAACTTTTTGACCCCTTCAGACAAGCCCTTTAAGGCCCAGCTTACCCACTTGAATGGGAAGAAGCTTAAGAAGTTTGATCTCGGGATTGAAGCTGCCGCCAAAGAAGCCGTTCAGCAAATCAACAAATTTGATACCTACACCGTTTCTAAAGTTGAGAAAAAGCAAGTACAGCGGAATCCATCGGCGCCGTTTACGACGTCAACGTTGCAACAGGAAGCTTCTCGAAAGCTGGGATTTGGTGCCTCCATGACCATGAGGACGGCACAAAAGCTTTATGAGGGTATGGATCTGCAAGGGGAAACCGTCGGTCTTATCACCTATATGCGTACGGATAGTGTCCAGATGGCGAGTGAGGCGATTCAGTCTTGTCGGTCCGTAATAGAGCAAACATACGGAAAGAATTATGTTTCTCCGTCCCAGAGGGTTTATAAGACGAAGGCTAAAAACGCCCAGGAAGCCCATGAAGCCATCAGACCTACCGATTTGAGTCGGACACCTGAACAGCTGAAGTCTTATTTGGACGCTAGTCAGCTGAAGCTGTACACTCTCGTGTGGCGTCGTGCGATCTCTAGTCAAATGGCAAGTGCCGTAGTGGATCAAGTTGGCGTAGACATGGTCGCCTCTGATCAAAGCGTTCAATTTCGTACGACGGGTTCTACCATCACTTTTGACGGCTTTTTAAAAGTTTATGAAGAAGGAAAAGATGATTCCGAAGCTTCCGATGACGAGAAGAACAGAAAATTGCCTCCTTTGCATGAAAAAGATACTCTTCAGAAGAAAGAAGTAAGCCCGCTCCAGCACTTTACCCAGCCCCCTCCTCGCTATTCAGAAGCAAGCCTGGTTAAAAAGTTGGAAGAGTTGGGTATTGGACGCCCCTCCACTTATGCCTCTATTATTTCGGTGCTTCAGGATCGTGGGTATGTCCGCTTGGAGAAAAAGCGCTTCTTCCCTGAAGACAGAGGGCGCATTGTTACGACCTTTTTAGAGAACTTCTTTGAGCGCTATGTTCAGTATTCTTTTACAGCGGATTTGGAAGATCAGTTGGATGAGATTTCCGGGGGGCGCTTGGACTGGAAGAAAGTCCTCGATGAATTTTGGATCAAGTTAAAGGAAAATATCGAAACCGCCAGTGAACTGAGAATCACTCAAGTTATCGAAATTCTTAATGAAGCCCTTGCTACTCTTCTGTTCCCGCCAAGGGCAGACGGTAAAGATCCCAAGAAATGTCCAGATTGTAATGAAGGGGATCTTTCCTTAAAGCTGGGTAAGTTTGGCGCATTTATTGGGTGCTCAAATTATCCGGAGTGCCGTTTTACGCGTCGGCTTAAACAATCTGGCGAAAAAGAGGAAACGGAAGAAGAAATACAAGCAAGCTCCGATTTCCCCAAAGAGCTAGGAATTGATCCCACTACAAAACTTGCTATCACCATTCGCAAGGGGCCCTACGGTCTCTATCTTCAATTGGGTGAGCCCGAAGGCAAAAGTAAGCCTAAGCGAGCACCGATTCCAAGAGGCTATAAGGCCGAGACCCTCAATCTTACGGATGCAACTTCCTTACTCTCTCTTCCCCGCGATGTGGGTATTCATCCTGATTCAGGAGAGCCTATCACAGCAGGCATTGGCCGCTTTGGACCGTACTTAAAATATGAAAACAAGTTTGTATCCCTTCCAAAAGATGATGATGTTCTCACTGTTGATGTAGAGCGTGCTGTCGTGGTGATTGCTGAGGCCAAAGAAAAAGCCAAAACAAAGGGAAAAAAAGGCTTTAAAAAGAAAGCGTAAGGATTGCAAAAAAAGACACCTTTCCCAACGAAGCAAGAAATACTCGATTATGTCCGAGATAACCCTGATGCTGCCAGCAAGAGAGACATTGCCAAGGCCTTTCAAATAAAAGGCTCTGGCCGAATTTCTCTGAAGGCGCTGCTCAAAGAAATGAAAGATGAAGGCCTCTTGAAAGGCAGCAAATGCCACCAACATGGCGGAAAAGGTAACCTTCCCTCTTTTGGCGTTGTGGACATTATTTCCCTATCTCCGGATGGTGAAGCCATTGGTCGGGCTGTTCAAGAGATCGATGAGGAAAAACCCACGATCATTTACGTATATGCCAAGGGAAAAACGGGAGAGACACCAGCCGTTGGGGATCGTGTTTTGGCACGACTTACACCTGAAGAAGATGAAACCTATAGGGGATGGGTGGTCAAAAAGCTAGAGCATACGCCTCGATATGTTGTGGGGCTGTTTAGGCTAACAGAAAAAGGGGGCATCATAAGCTCCATCGACCGGCGAAGTCGTCGCGACTACATTGTAGGCCCCAGTCACTGTGGTGATGCAAAATCTGGGGATCTCGTACAAGCAAAGCTTATGCCCCGTCGTGGGGTTCAAATACCCTCTGTCCATATTTCAAAAAAATTGGGGCACAAATCGGATCCCAAACTCATCAGCTTGATCGTTCTTCATTCATTGGAAATTCCCACAGATTTTTCTGATAAAGCCTTGGCTGAGGCTAAAAAGAACGATGTTCCCTCTTTGGGAGACAGAGAAGACCTGCGCAATATTCCATTGGTAACAATTGACGGCGCCGATGCCAAAGACTTTGATGATGCGGTTTGGGCTGAACCCGATCCGGATACTGAAGGTGGCTGGCATCTTATTGTGGCCATTGCTGATGTGGCTCACTATGTAAAAGCCCATGATGCCTTGGATCAAGATGCCTATGAGCGGGGAAACTCAGTCTATTTTCCTGATCGGGTAGTGCCTATGTTGCCCGAGGCTCTGTCAAATGGGACTTGTTCCCTAAAGCCCCACGAAGAGCGGGCATGTTTGGCCGTACATCTGTGGATTGATGGTGGCGGCCAGCTGAAACGGTATAAATTTGTCCGTGGCCTTATGAAATCTCAGGCACGGCTTACCTATGATCACGTACAGGCTATTTATGAAAAGAAGGCGTCTGATTCAAAAGTTGATCCCTTGTTGCACAATCTATTCGGGGCCTATGCCACTCTCAAGAAGGCGCGTGAAAAGCGCGGCACTCTTGATTTGAATGTGCCAGAGCGCAAAGTAACTTTTTCCGAATCCCATCATGTGGCAGAGATTGTTCCTGTTGAGCAAAATGACAGCAATCGTTTGATTGAAGAATTCATGATCCTGGCAAATGTGGCCTCGGCCCAAGCGCTCAAGAAGATGGGAAAGAATTTTCTCTATCGAGTCCATGACACGCCGGATCCTACAAAGCTGGAAGGATTGCTGACGGTCCTAAAAACCATGGGTTTTTCAGTAAGTCGCAGTGGTTTGATGCAGCCCCATCACTTCAACAACCTTTTACAAAAAACAGAATCCCACTCCCAAAAGAATATGATCAGCGATTTGGTGCTTAGAGTCCAATCCCAAGCTATCTATTCTCCAAAGAACATTGGCCATTTTGGCTTGAGTCTTAAAGAATATACCCACTTTACCTCGCCTATCAGAAGATACAGCGATTTATTGGTTCATCGTGCTCTCATCTCGGCTTTTGGCCTAGGGGATGGGGGGCTTGAAGAGCCAGATGCTCATGATTGGTTCGAAATCGGAGAGCATCTAGTGATTACCGAACGCCGTGCTATGAAGGCTGAGCGCGAGTCTTTGGAGCGTTACATTATCTCTTACATGGAAGATCATGTGGATGCCATCTTTAAGGGTCGCATAGCGGGTGTCAATCGCCATGGTCTCTTTATCCAGCTAAATGAGACCGGCGCAAACGGATTTATCCCCTGCTCTGCCCTTACCTCCGATTACTATACTTTCCACAGCCATATTCATGCCCTCATTGGCCGACATGGCAACGTGTATGCCCTAGGAGATGCCGTGACGGTCCAATTAATTGAGGCTAACTCGCTGACCAACTCCCTTTTGTTCAAGCTGATCGATCACGAAGGGCACATGAACAAAAATCAATTGCGAAAAGCAGGCCCAGCCCCTAGAACTGGGAAATCCTTTAAAGGAAAGAGCAAGACGGGCAAGAAAAAGCTTGGGAAAAAGCAGCGGTAAAAACTCTGCAATATTGAAGTTCAACTTCAGATTTGCATGGATGTTTGAAATCAAAATTTGATGCTTTTATTTTTATTTCAGAAAGTTACTCCTCAAAAATCGTTGAAATATCTTTAAAGTTAATGGCTCTTACGCCTCGTGAAATTGGGAGATCATCACCAGAGTATACCAAAGTTCCCAATGAAGATCTTTCTTTTGAAAGCTGTTCAAAGTCGTGCAAGTTTTTATAAAATGATTTATGAAAAGTACTCGAAGATTTCACTTCAAAAGTCTTAAAATTAGCACCCTCTTTGTACAGCAAATCGACTTCTTTTCCAGAGCTATCCCTAAAAAAGTAAAAAACCAGTTGCTTCTCGAGATTGTAGTTATTTTTTAGCATCTCATTTACAACGAGGTTTTCAAATAATGATCCTCTTAATGGGTCTCGATTCAGTTGTTCCGGGGTTCTAATATCCAAAAGGTAGCTGGCGATGCCTGTATCTGTAAAATATAATTTGGGAGACTTTACAGTGCGTTTTCCAATGTTCCCAAAATAAGGGGGTAATATATGGATGATGAAGGACATTTCCAGCACAGCAATCCAGTGTTTAATGGTATGGCTTGAAACGCCGACCTCATTGGAAAGATTTTGATAGTTCAATAACTGGCCAATCCTTCCCGCGCATAATTTTAGAAATCGCTGAAAGCTTCTAAAGTCTTTCAAGTTAATAAGTTGTCTTACATCACGTTCTAAATACGTTTGAATATAGTTACCGGATGCCTTAACTGGATCAAGATCATCCCTATAGATGCGTGGAAAAAACCCAGTGAGTAGAATTTCATCAGTCGTTTTTTTTAAAAGACTTTCTCTCTTTAACTCTTCTATGGTCAAAGGAAGAAGGGTCAGCACTGCTGTTCTGCCTGCTAGAGACTGGGTAATGCCCTCAGATAGGGAAAGTTGCTGACTTCCAGTAAGAATAAACTGTCCCTTTTGATCTGACTCGTCAACAATCCCCTGAATATAGGATAGCAACTTTGGACATTTTTGAATTTCATCGATAATGGCACCTTCGGGATAATGGGAAAAGAAGGCTTTTGGATCATACTCAGCAAGTTCAAGTGTTTCAGGAATTTCAAGATTCACATAAGGTTTGGCCTTAAATGTATTACGAACGAGGGTTGTTTTTCCGGATTGGCGTGGGCCCATCACAGTTACAACTGGATACTTTTTGGCTGATAAGCGGAGCTCTGGCTCTAGTTGGCGCGGTATCATATCTCAAAACCCTTGCAATATTGAAGTTCGACTTCAGATTTGCACGGTTTTGGTCTTCTGTAAACTAAATTCTTAGTCTTCTCCCAGGGTCAGCAACGTGGCATTGCCACCGGAGGCTGTGGTGTCAACGGTAACTGTTTTCTCAGTCGTAAAACGTGCCAGATAATGGGGGCCGCCTGCTTTGGGCCCCGTTCCTGAGAGGCCGTGGCCGCCAAAGGGTTGGACGCCCACGACGGCACCTATGATGCTTCGG
Organism: Alphaproteobacteria bacterium; assembly: GCA_018662925.1. Taxonomy (NCBI): domain Bacteria; kingdom Pseudomonadati; phylum Pseudomonadota; class Alphaproteobacteria; species Alphaproteobacteria bacterium. The sequence goes on from JABJFC010000080.1 coordinate 11,012, forward strand.
TTTACATAAATGTTGCCGGCTTGGACCCTGGACTGAATATACTCTATGGTTCTTTCAATGCGACTGTGGATGCCAAAGGTTAGACCATAGTGCGTTCCATTAATGGATGCGATCACTTGATCTTGCTGGTTGGCTTTATACCGGACCACATGGAGCATGGGTCCAAAGATTTCGCAGGTAAGATCCTCTGCTTTCTCCAATTCAAATATGTGGGGTGTAACAAAGGAACCCGACCCCAGCGTGCCGTGGAGAGGCAGCTTATATAAAAGTTTACCAGATTGGACACGCTTTTGGGCATAGGCCAACAATGATTCTTGGGCTCCTTTATCAATAACGGGCCCGATATCGGTCTTTAGGAGCCCGGGATCGCCCATGGTAAGTTCTGCCGTAGCACCAATAAGCATTTCCAGTAGGGCATCTGCAATGTCTTCCTGGATATAAAGGATCCTGAGAGCAGAACAACGCTGGCCAGCACTCTGAAAAGCCGAAACAATCACATCATGGACGACTTGTTCTAAGAGGGCCGAAGAATCCACGATCATGGCATTAATGCCGCCCGTTTCGGCGATAAAGGGGATTATTGTGCCTTTTTTCTGGGCCAAAGTTTGATTGATAGTCCAGGCGGTTTCCGTCGACCCCGTGAACACCACACCATTTACGCGAGGATCAGGCAGAAGCTTTGATCCGATTAGGGATCCTGAAGCCGGTAAGAGTGTTAATGTATTAACGGGGACGCCTGCCTCATGAAGCAGTTTAACGGCCATTAAGGCAATCATAGGCGTTTGGCTCGCCGGTTTAGCGATCACACTGTTGCCCGCCACCAGGGCCGCTGTCATTTGCCCCATAAAGATGGCCAAAGGAAAATTCCAGGGACTTATACAGACGAAAGTGCCCCGTCCCATAGAGCTGAGCACGTTGGTTTCTCCTGTTGGGCCACGAAGTGCTTTGTCCAGTAAGTCTTCTCTGGCTTGAACCGCATAATAGCGACAAAAGTCGATGGCTTCTCTTACCTCTGAGAGCGCGTCCCCTAGCGTGCGCCCCCCTTCTCGCACGATAAGAGAGATGAATTGGGGGATTCTTTCCTCTAAAAGCGCCGCAGCTTTATTAAGTATGGCGGCTCGTTTCTCAAGTGAAACCTTTGACCAGTCTGCAAATCCAGATCTGGCTGTCTTGAGAGCTTCTTCAATATGGATGTCTGTCGCCCAATGTACTTCCCCCAGTTTTTGAGAGTGGCGGGCTGGTTCATATGACTCTGACTTATTTTCCGATATAATGAGCTTCCCCTTGATGAAGGGGCCGGCAGTGTAAGACTTTTTCTCTAAGGGATCCATCTGAGACTTTAAGTGGCGCAATCTATCCACATCTGTCAGGTCCAATCCCATAGCGTTGGCGCGTTCTGGCTCAAAGAGATCTCGTGGCAAAGGGATTGCCGGATGGGGTTTTTCTTGGAAGCCTTTGACTTTTGCTAATGGATCTTTTGCCAAAATGTCCAGGCTGATGGTGGAATCGGTGAGTTTATTCACAAAAGAAGTATTTGCGCCATTTTCCAAAAGGCGTCTGACCAAATAAGGTAGCAGATCCTTATAGATACCCACGGGGGCATAGATACGGACCGGCACATCAAAGGACTCTTTAATTGTTTCGTAGAGCACTTCCCCCATGCCATGGATCCGCTGAAACTCAAAGTGGGCCGTTTTTGTATCCAGTAATTCTAAAATTGTGGAAACTGTATGGGCATTGTGGGTGGCAAATTGAGGATAAACTAGGGGGCCGTGCTTCAAGAGTTCTTTGGCACAGGCAACATAAGAGACATCTGTGGACGATTTGCGTGTGAAGACGGGATATCCTGATAGTCCTTTTTCCTGGGCCAGCTTGATTTCACTATCCCAATAGGCCCCTTTTACTAATCGTATGGGGATTTGCCGCTTATAAGCCTTTGATAGTTCGGCAAGCCACCGAATGACCGGGAGTCCTCGTTTTTGATAAGCCTGAACCACAAGGCCAAATTTGTCCCAATTCTGGAGCGCTTTGTCCCGATAAACGGCTTCAAACACATCTAATGAAATATCCAAGCGCTCGGCTTCTTCGGCATCAATAGTACAGGGAATCTCCTTTTCCCGGCACAAATTGACCAACTCCAAAACCCTGGGCACTAGTTGGGTCATGACCCGCTTATACTGAGGCACTTCATAACGGGGATGCAAGGCCGAGAGCTTAATAGAGATGCCGCCTTGGTGATCGGTTTCTCCGATGGTTTCTATGGCTTCTTTATAGGCGTCAAAGTATCTTTGAGCATCACGTTCTGTGCAGGCAGCCTCCCCCAGCATGTCATAGGAGTAGCTATATCCTTTTTTCTCCATCCCCTGTGCACGCTTAATGGCCGACTGGATTGTATCTCCCATGACAAATTGGCGGCCTAGAATACGCATGGCTTGGCGGATCGCCTGACGGATAACCGGTTCGCCACTCTTTCGAATGAGACTCTTAAAGACACGGTGATGGGTTGGATCTTGATCATCCCCTTCCGTGAACTTGAGAGTTTTGCCTGTAAGCATGAGCCCCCAGGTGGGTGCATTGGTCAAAAAGGAATCGCCACTGCCTATTTTTTGGAGCCAATCTACATTCATTAACTTGTCGCGAATAAGATCGTCGGCGGTTTTCGCATCGGGAATACGCAACAGGGCCTCAGCTAGGCACATCAAGACGATCCCTTCTTGCGTAGAAAGATCATAAGCGGCTAGAAATGTTTCCAGTGTTACTTGGGATGCGTGCGCTTTCCGTACTTTTTGAATCAGAACGCGTGTGCGTTTTTCAATGGATGCCAGTTGAGTCGATGACAGGGAAGCCGTTTTGAGTAAGCCATTCACGCATGCGGCTTCAGGCGTAAGATATGCTTTCCGCACAGCCTCTCGCAGCTGTGATCTTTCTTCCAGCAAGCTGTTTCCTTTTGATACGATCAACCTTCACCCCTTTATTGCTATCCTCTCGAATCCCTGATCATCCTCTCGGATTTCTATGAATATACCTTAATATCCCTAAAGTTGAAATGGATTGCTGAAGTTGGAATAAATTAAATATTCTCTGTGCCAAAAGAATTGAGCACTAAAAACCTTGACAAACTATATCGAAAACACTAGATATTTATCAAGATTGAGTTTTGAGGTTATGCTTAGATTGAGATAGAAGTTGAGAATATAAAGAGATCCTTTGAAATATATTCCAATTTTTCTTTAGAATTCAATTGAATGTTATTGTTGGCCGCTTATGCGGAGCTTCTTCCTAATGGTTATATTTGCCGAAGGGGAGTTTAGATTTTTGATTTTAAATAGGAAGGTATTTAAATGAAAAACAAATTTTATTTATTTGCATTTGCTTCTTTTATGACAATTAGTGCCTGTAATGGTTATGCTGATTCATCGGTTTCCTTGAGGGATAGGGAAGGTCTGCTGGAGTACGTAAAAGTAGAACTCCCTTCTAGAAATGCCCCACTTGTACAAAAAACACCCTATGGACATGAAGTAAACGGCGTTGTTCAGGCCAATATGCCGGCGATCCTAAAAGCCATTAATCAAACGTACTTGCAGAAGAAGTATGGTCCACAGCTAGGTGATCTTGATCTTGCACGAGAAGGTTGGGAACAAAGGGTTTTTCACGGAAAATCTGGGGGAGTATTTGCTGATACCCCTGGAATGGTTTTGTATAACGAGGCAAAAGGAATAGTGCAGGTCGTCTTTCGCGGATCAGCTTCTTTTTCCGACTGGATAACCAATTTTAATATTTTAAAGGGGAATGTCCCTGAGTTTGGTTCGGAGAAGGCACAATATCATTCCGGTTTTGCTCACAAGTACCTTCAATCCAGAGAGAGTTTGCACTCTGTATTAGATGGTTTTTTAGAGGAACTTTCCCCCGAGCAGAAGAATCATCTTAGCTTTATCGTAACAGGTCATAGCCTGGGCGGAGGACTAGCTCAAGCTGCGATCCTCGATTTAGCCCAGAATTATGGGAAGAAAGTATTTGGGCCTAATTTTAACAATCTGCAAGATCCACACTTTTTTGGAGTCGCCCTTTCTGCACCAAGAACTCTCGGTAATGACGAAGCTTATGATTATTTTGGACGCGTTGTTGGGCACGACAATGTAATTCGTTACTCCGATGCCAATGATCCTGTTACAAATGCTGTTCCAGGGAAGACTATAGGTGGTTTTATTAGAGGAATTCCCTTGGTTGGGGAATATTTGGCGGATAATTTTGCCGGTTACAGGAGTACTGGAACACTAGCTCATCAATCTACGGGTCGTTCAATTTGGGAAGGTTTTAAAGCCGGAGTTAGAGGCGTTAGAAGAAATCTTGCAGAAGGTAATATATTAGGCGCCTTCTCCCTGGGAGTTCAAACTGTCGTGACGGGTTTAGTTGGACCTCTTCACTTCGGTTCTGTGGCAGAGGATACTGGAGGGGCATTTGATCCTCAAATTGTATCTACTGATCTTAATGAGGGTTTGCGTAAAGGTTTAGTTCACACAAAGGCTAAAGAGGCCAAAGAACTTGCAGCTAAAGAGCTTGCAGCTAAAGAAGCAGCCAAGGAAAAAGCGCCAACAAAAGAAAGTCTGGCTTCAACGGCTTTTAATGGCGCTAAAACTATTTCTTCAAGTGTTTTAAATGGCGTTAAAAGTGTTGCTTCAAATGTTTGGAATGGCTTTAAATCCTTGTGGAGCTAAATAGAAATTTTCTAAAAAAGAATTAATTTTGCTTCAATGGAACGATAAATGGCACCTGATTTTTAAATAAATCGGGTGTTTTTTGTATTAAACTCCTCCTCAAACGTATAGATTTCATGTATATTTTTTAAGTTGCTTACCTTGAAGCTTAGATTTACGAGGAGTGGGGTACGATGAATTGCTCAATAGTCTATGTGACATTTCCCAGTTATGAAACAGCGAAGGATGTAGTGCAATCGCTCCTTGAGGAGCGTCTTATAGCGTGCGCCAATATATTTCAGCCCATGCAGTCTTATTTTTGGTGGGAAGGAAAAATAGTTGAAGAAGATGAAATCGCTGTCTACTTAAAAACAAAATCCGAATATGTCGGGCGATTACAGAAAAAAATTGAAGAACTAAGCCAGTATGAGTGCCCCTGCATCCTTGAGATTCCTGTTCAATCTGGAAATTCAAATTATTTAAATTGGGTCGAAAAGTCTCTTGCGTAAGGAAACTGCCTTAGGGGTAGCTGTTGAATAGCCAGGTTTCCCCAATTGTTGTGACAAAAATCAAGAAATGAGGTATCCTGTAAAGGCGTGGGAGTTTTTTAAATGGGATATGACATCGAGGCTTTATAAATGGGACAAGGCATCAAACTTGCTGGGTTTGGGTTACTCCTTATGTGTTTGGGATTGCTTTGTCTTGTCTCTCTCTCGGTTGCAGATCCTCAAGCCTCGCCTCAAAAGCTAGCGATTGTTCTTGATGTGAAGGGGCCCATTGGGCCTGCTATTGGAGACTATGTCCATCGTGGGCTAGAAAAGGCCCGTGAGAAAGAAGCGTCCCTGATTATCTTGAAAATGGACACCCCTGGCGGATTGGATACCTCCATGCGAGATATTATCCGAGACCTGTTGGCCTCCCCTATTCCGGTCGTAACATATGTCGCGCCCAGTGGGGCCCGCGCCGCTAGTGCCGGTGCCTTTATTTTAGTGGCCAGTCATGCTGCAGCCATGGCACCAGGGACGAATATTGGCGCTGCCACCCCCATTCGTATGGGCGGGCTCCCCATGCCGACTCAACAGAAAGAGCCTGAGAAAAAAGAGGACAAAGGAAAAGCGGCAAAAGCCCCGAAGGGTAAGCCAGAACTGGGAGATAAAGTCCTAAATGATGCTGTTTCCTATATGCGGAGTTTGGCTCAACTGCAAAAGCGTAATGTGAAATCGGCTGAGAAGTTTGTTCTGGAAGCAAAAAGTATCTCGGCCGAAGAGGCCCTCAAGGAAGGCATTATTGAATTTATTGCAACTGATACGGATTCCCTTCTCAAAAAACTGGATGGGCATAGGGTCACCATAATGAATGTGGAAGTACCCTTGGACACTCAAAACATGAAAGTAGAAACCATTGAGCAAGATTGGCGCACGGAACTCTTGGGCATCATCACGAGCCCCTATGTGGCTTATATTCTTTTGTTGGCAGGAATATACGGCCTTATGATCGAATTTACCCATCCGGGTGCGTTTGTGCCTGGCGTTATCGGGGGGATTTGTCTTTTGATTGCTTTTTTCGCCCTGCATATTTTGCCTGTAAACTATGCGGGATTGGCTCTTATCTTGTTAGGGCTGGCCTTTATGATATCAGAAGCACTTATGCCGTCCTTTGGCGTCCTGGGCTTTGGAGGCGTGGTAGCCTTTGTTATTGGTTCTATTATGCTGATGGACACAGATATTCCTGGCTATGGGGTCTCTTGGACCTTAGTGGGCAGCATTGCGACTCTCAGCAGCAGTTTCCTCGCCCTCATTGTGGTGTTGGCTTTTAAGGCACGGCGTAGACCCGTTGTTGCCGGTGGAGAACAACTCATAGGGATGGATGCGCGTGTAATGGACTGGCATGGCAATCAAGGCCACGTCCAGGTTATGGGAGAATTGTGGAACGCTTATGCCAAAAAGCCCTTAAAGCCCTCTGATGCTATTAGGGTTGTAAAACGAGAGGGACTGACATTGTTTGTGGAACCATCAGAACGAAAACGGGAGGACTGAATTATGTTTATTGATTTATACGTCTATATGGGATTGGCTATCCTTATCTTGGGAACACTCATGCACACTTTCCGCATTTTACGAGAGTACGAGCGTGGTGTTATATTCCTGTTGGGACGATACTGGAAAGTAAAAGGTCCGGGCCTGATCATCGTTGTGCCCATGATCCAGCAAATGGTTAGGGTAGATATTCGAACGCTGGTAATCGATGTGCCGACTCAGGACCTGATTTCTAGGGATAATGTGACGGTTAAAGTCAACGCAGTTCTCTATTATCGTGTTGTAGACCCTCAAAAAGCGATTATCAATGTGGAAGAGTATGAATACGCCACAGGCCAGCTGGCCCAAACCACGTTACGGTCTATTCTAGGTCAGCATGATCTCGATGAGATGCTTACGGATCGTGATAAACTTAATAAAAACATCCAGAAGATTTTAGATATTGCGACGGATCCTTGGGGAATAAAGGTCCTTAATGTGGAAATCAAAGACATTGATTTGGATGAAAAGATGATTCGGGCTATTGCCAAGCAAGCCGAGGCCGAGCGTGTGCGACGTGCCAAGATCATCAATGCCGAAGGTGAGCTCCAAGCGTCAGAAAATCTATTTAAGGCGGCGGAAACTCTCTCAAAAAATACCCAAGCCATGCAGCTGAGATATCTGAACACCCTCCATGATATTGGGACCGACAAGTCCTCGACCATTGTCTTCCCCTTCCCCATTGAGATGATGAAAGACTTCTTTGGCGGGAAGAAATAGGATTTAGGAGGGACTGCATTTTTGTGTCAGATGAGCAGAGAGTTAGAATTACTTTCTCAATCTTCAATTTACAGAGGAATCTATCTTCGGTACAGTATGGAGAAGAAGAATAAACCCTGGAGGTAGAAATGAGAAAAACGACAAAAACATTTGCTTTTACAGCGGCTCTAGCATGCTTAAATGTCACATCCCAAGCTATTGCTGATAAGGATGAAACAGGGGCGTGTACTGGTCTAGAAAAAGATATTACCCATCATGCTACAGAGCTAAATGATCTTAAGACAAAAGACATCGATGTTATAAAGGATCATGCTGAGAATCTGCAGAAGTCGGCCGACCTAACGGGTGAGATGGCTGATATTTTTGATGATTTGGCAGACGTGTTGGGGAAAGATCACCCAGAAGCGGCAAAGCATCTTAAAAAAATGGCTCATAAAAATCGAGAGAAAGAAAAATTAATGAATGCTAACGTTCAAAATAAAAATAAGAATGCAGCTCTCAGGACGAAAATGGCCTCTAAATCACTGGAGCAAAGTGGATTCAGGACTAAACATCCAAATTGTGAGATGACTACTCACATCAAGAGCAGACACTAAATTATTTCCTGGATCCCGCGCTCATCCGTCTTCGCTTCCGTCTTCGCTACGCTATGACGAGACAGGCCGCTACGACGAGACAGGCCGCTATGATGTGATTTTGAAGCTTCTCTGTCATCTGATTGTATGGATCCCGCTAATTGTATGGATCCCGCGCTCATAAGGAATTCTAGGACGCGCCTACGGCTTGCCCATAATTCCTAATGGCCGGGAAGACGGCTTTGGCCTACTGGCTGGGATAACGATTGGCCGGGAAGACGGCTTTGGCCACTGGCTAGGATAACGATTGGCCGGGAAGCCGCTCCAGTGCTTAGGAAGCGAGTTCTAGCCATCCGCACACTCTCGTCTTCCCGGAGCCTAGGGAGCTTCTAGACGAATCGGCGTCTTAAGCCGCTCCAGTGCTTAAGAAGCGAGTTCTAGCCATCCGCACACTCTCGTCTTCCCGGAGCCTAAGAACTCTAGACGAGCCGGCGTCTTAAGCCGGTGAGGCGTAGAGTGAGTTGGCATCGCGGGATCCATTAAACAGATGCCAGAGGCATGATGTAGTGTGTATGCGTCTTTGGTGCAGTGTATGCGGCTTTGTTACGCTGTGGGCCTTTGATGCAGTGTACGGTTTTTGCGGCATGACGCAGTGTGTGTGCCTTTATTGCAGCATTGCTTTCACAGCACTATGAGTTTTTTGCGCGGTAAATTTCTTGCTATGAGTTTTTATCACGGCTTCAGGCCTTGCCAAACTGTTCTTTCGCTTTTATGATCTGTGACTAGTTCGTACTCCCTTATGTGAGTTATATGCACGTGGTCAACGTAAAGTGGTTAACAGTCTTTAAAATTTTTGTGCTTGGATTGGGAATTCTGATGTATATTCCTCTTTCCAAGGCTGCAACTGTCCGTATTATGTGCGGAACGGTTGGGCAGGAGTTTGCGACCTGTAAAAAGGGGGCAGAAGATTGGGCCCAGAAGACGGGAAATGAAGTAGAAGTCCTGACGGCAATTGCAGATAGCAGCGAGCGCCTTACTTTGTACCATCAGCTGTTCGCGACAAAATCATCTGACGTAGATGTCTTTACCATAGATACCACTTGGCCAGGATTGTTATCCAATCACTTTTTGGATTTGTTGCCTTATATGGATGCATCAGATGTAGAGAAATATATTCCGAGTCTGATAGAAAATAATACCGTGAGAGGGAAATTGGTTGCCCTTCCTTGGTATACCGAGGTGGCTTCTTTATATTACCGAAAAGATCTTTTGGAGAAATATGGAGAACCCGTTCCAGAAACATGGGAAGATTTAACACGGATTTCAAAACGAATTCAAGAAGCTGAAAGAAATGAAGGAAATAGCAATTTTTGGGGATTTGTTTTCCAGGGGAAGGCTTATGAAGGCTTAACCTGTAATGCATTAGAGTGGATCCGTTCTTTTCAAGTAGCGCCTATTGTTAGAAAAGATGGCACCTTAAACATAGACACCCCAGAGTCCTCTAAAGCTCTTGAAATTGCTGCCTCCTGGGTGGGAGACATTGTACCTATGGGTGTTTTGAATTATGAAGAGGAAGAGGCGCGAGGGGTTTTTCAATCAGGAAATGCCCTGTTTATGCGTAATTGGCCTTATGTTTGGTCCCTTATAAATCAACAAGATAGTCCCATGCGCGGTAAGGTTGGGGTCGCTCTACTTCCAAGGGGAGGAAAAAATGGCCAACATGTTGGTATGCTAGGCGGATGGCACTTGGCTGTTTCGAAATACACTAGAAACCCTAAGGAAGCTGTGGATTTGGTGCGATATTTGACGGGCAAGAAAGAGTTAAAGCGTCGAGCTTTGTCAGCAAACTATTTTCCGACAATAAAGAGTCTCTACGCTGATAAGGAAATCCTCAAAAAACATCCCTTCATGCAGGTGTTGCGGCCTCATTTCGAGAAAGCAATCGTACGTCCTTCTGCCCAAACTGGAAAATGGTACGGCCAAGTAAGTACAGAGTTTTGTAATGTCGTTCATAGAATGCTGTCGAAACGCACGAGAACTAAATATCCCCTGAAAGTTCTTGAGAAGAAATTATTGCTTTTAAGCAGGAATGGCCAGTGGCGATGAATTCACCCACTGCAATCCCCTCCTCTTCAGCCAAGAAACGTCCACTAAGCCTCTATCGGGTACGTACAGCTTGGATATTTCTAATGCCCGCTCTTTTGGTTTTGTTAGCTGTAACAGGGTGGCCATTTGTTAGAACCTTTTATTTTTCCCTGACTAATGCCCATTTGAGTGATTTATCAGAACTTCAATTCGATGGATTTCAGAACTTTCTATTTCTATTTGAAGATCCCAACTGGTGGGAAGCTGTTTGGAACACTCTTTTATTTGCTTCTGTCTCGGTTTCCCTAGAGACCCTTCTTGGTCTAGGGGTTGCTTTGGTTCTGAACATGCATTTTAAAGGCCGCAATTTTGTGAGAGCTGCAGTCCTTATCCCTTGGGCCATTCCGACGGTTGTTTCTGCGCGTATGTGGAGTTGGATGTATCACGATATATACGGGATCTTAAATTCAGTTGGCGTGAAACTAGGTCTTTTAGCTTCCCCCGTGGCTTGGGCGGCACACCCAGACTTATCATTATGGTCTGTTGTCCTTGTGGATGTTTGGAAGACGACTCCCTTTATGGCTTTATTGTTGTTAGCTGGCCTTCAGACCATTCCTAAGGATTGTTATGAGGCTGCAAAAGTAGATGGGATCAATCCCCTGCGGGTTTTTTACCGTGTCACCCTCCCCCTCTTGATGCCGGCCATCCTGGTCGCCATGATTTTTCGGACTTTAGATGCTTTGCGTGTTTTTGATGTTATCTACATTTTGACGGGGACCAACTATGACACCATGTCTATGTCCATTTATGCCCGTCAACAACTCTTTGATTTCCAGAATATTGGGACTGGCTCTGCTGCTTCGGTCCTTTTGTTTATTTTAATTGGTGGGATTACCATTGGTTATATGGCCATTGGGAATAAAGCCCTTGGTGGGAAAGAGCGCTAATGGTTATTCAAAACAAACGCAAATACATACCTTATGTGCTTAGTTTTATCATCGTTCTTGTTTCAGTATTTCCTTTCTATTGGGCCATTGTGACTTCTTTCAAGAGCGGATCAGATCTATTTACGACCCACATGATTCCTGGAAATCCCACCTGGGAAAACTATATCTCGGTTTTTCGTGAACAACCCTTTGGACGCAATATTTTAAATTCAACCTTTGTGGCTACCAGTACAGTTGTTTTATCTTTATTTGTTGCCATATGCGCCTCTTATGCCTTTGGTAGAGTTGCGTTTCGAGGCAAGAAATATCTTTTGTTTACCATTCTGATGGTCTGTATGTTTCCCCAGGTTGCTTTGTTATCAGGTATGTTTGAGCTAATTCATTCCATGAAACTCTACAACAATACCCTGAGCCTGGTTTTTTCTTACATCACCTTTACATTGCCATTTACCATTTGGATCTTGACTACTTTTATGCGCGAAATACCCAGAGACATTGAGGATGCAGCGATCATTGATGGGGCCTCCCCCTTTATAATTTGCGTCCGTATTTTTCTTCCCATTTTAAAGCCAGCCCTTGTAACAACGGGTCTGTTGGCCTTTATTGCGGCGTGGAACGAATTTCTCTTCGCTCTTACTTTCACCCTGACGAATACACAACAAACAGTGCCGGTTGCCATTGCGCTTATGAGTGGGGCCAACCAGCATGAGCTTCCCTGGGGACAGATCATGGCTGCTTCGGTCGTTGTTACCGTTCCCCTTATTTTACTTGTCTTATTTTTCCAACGCCGTATTGTATCTGGATTAACTGCAGGAGCCGTGAAGGGATAACTTATGTCACAACTACAGCCTAATATTGAATCCGTCGTTCCATGGTGGAAAGGTGCCGTACTTTATCATATTTACCCTCGCAGTTTTCAGGACACTAATAATGATGGTATTGGGGATCTTCAAGGGATTACCCAACGCCTAGAGTATCTGAGAGATCTTGGTATAGATGGCATTTGGATTTCTCCTATCTTTAAATCCCCCATGAAAGACTTTGGCTATGATGTGTCGGATCACAAGGATGTTGATCCCATTTTTGGCACTATAAAAGACTTTGATGCTCTGATTGAAAAGGCCCATGGGTTTGGAATCAGAGTGTTGATCGATAAAGTGCTTAGTCATACGTCAGATGAACATCCTTGGTTTGCTGAAAGCCGGAAGAATCGAACGAATCCAAAAGCCGATTGGTATGTATGGGCAGATCCCAAATCCGATGGAACGCCACCCAATAACTGGCTCTCTATTTTTGGCGGATCTGCTTGGGAATGGGAGCCTCGACGGGGACAGTATTACCTTCATAATTTTCTTTCCAGTCAACCAGACTTGAACTTTCATAATGCTGATATGTTGGATGAGCTATTGGGCGCCATGGAGTTTTGGCTCCAACGTGGTGTAGATGGTTTTCGTTTAGACACCATAAACTTTCTTGTTCATGATCAAAAGCTACGCGACAATCCTGCTCGGGCTTTGGATGAACATTTAGATGTGGGCGTCTTTGCTAACAATCCCTATGCTTACCAATATCATGTTTATGATAAGTCTCGTCCCGAAAACATTGCTGTTCTCAACCGGATTCGTGCCCTTATGGATAGATATCCGGGCAGTATAACCGTTGGAGAAATCGGAGATGATGATTCGGTCTCTCGGGCATGCGAGTATGTTCAAGGACAGGACCGCTTGCATATTGCCTATACTTTCAACCTGCTTCATGACAAGTTTGGCGCCGATTTTATAAGGACAACTGTAGAAGAGCTTGAGAGCCAGATAAAAGAGGGCTGGCCGTGTTGGTCCTTTGGAAATCATGACACCCCAAGAGCACTTACCCGTTTGGCACCCCATCTGAAAGAGGGTTCTCCCGAACAAGATCAATTTGCAAAACTTTTGATGGCCATCCTTTTTTCTCTCCGTGGCACCGTTATTGTATACCAGGGTGAAGAGTTGGGCCTTCCCGAGGCAAATGTTCCCTTTGAAAAGTTTCAAGATCCTTATGGAATTACCTTTTATCCTGAATACAAAGGTCGTGATGGTTGTCGAACACCGATTCCTTGGAATCAGAATCAATCTAATAGCGGCTTCAGTAAAGAGGGATCGCCTTGGCTGCCCATCACTCAAGAGCACACACGCCGTGCTGTAGATACCCAGGAGGATGATTCTATTTCTGTTCTAGGCACGTACCAACGCTTTCTGAAGTGGCGTAAAAATCATCCTGCACTCCAACATGGGGATATTACGCTTATTGACGCCCCTAAGGACATTTTGGCCTTCGTTAGAGGTTGTGAAGAAGAGAAAATGCTGATTGTTTTCAACACGTCCGAAAAAGATGCTTCCTTTTCCCTTTCAAATTTTCCTACAATGACCCCTTTAGAAGGAACTGGTTTTAATACCGAGATAGTGGATGGTTATGTAAAACTTCCTCCTTTTGGCGCCTTCTTTGCTAAGCTTTAATGAAATGGATACCTGCAAATGGCTGATATAAGACTTCAGAATGTCTCCAAATCATTTGGAAAAACAGAAGTATTGAAAAATCTTAACCTCCATTTGCCTGGCAACAAGTTTACTGTTTTTGTGGGGCCATCAGGATGTGGAAAATCCACCCTCCTCCGCCTCATAGCTGGACTTGAAGATGTTAGTGACGGTTCTATCCAAATTGCCGGAACAGATGTTACGTGTCTTCAACCTGCTAAGCGTGGTGTGGCTATGGTTTTTCAGTCTTATGCATTATATCCCCACATGAGTGTCCGGCAAAACATAGCCTTTGGCCTTAAACGAAGCCATTATGACAAGCAGACCATACGAAATAGAGTTGAAAAGGCTGCAAAGATCCTACATTTGGAAGGACTCTTAACCCGAAAGCCCAAAGAACTTTCTGGGGGGCAACGTCAACGAGTCGCTATTGGTCGTGCCATTGTGCGAGAGCCAAAAGTATTCCTCTTTGATGAACCACTGTCTAATTTAGATGCCGCTTTAAGAGTCAAGATGCGCATTGAACTTTCTGAGTTGAAGAAAAAGCTTAACACCACCATGATCTATGTCACACATGACCAAGTTGAAGCCATGACGTTGGCAGACCAGATCGTGGTGCTCAATAAGGGACAGATTGAGCAAATAGGAAGCCCCCTCGAGTTATATCGTGCTCCTGCCAACAAATTCGTGGCCAGTTTTATCGGTTCGCCACAGATGAATCTTATTGAGGCTATTCTTGTAAAGGCAGACACTAAAGCCACTGCGATCAAGCTAAAAGATGGAACAGAACTTACCCTTCCCTTTGGAATTCCGGTGCCCAAATCAAAGGAGATGACATTGGGATTGCGACCAGAGCATTTTGAAATTGGAGCCAAAGAAAATAATTCTTTAACGGGAAAGGTGTTGTTATTGGAGCATTTGGGGCCTGAAACCTATGTAGATCTCCAACTTAGCAAGGGTGGTTTTTTTCGAGTGCGTGTTTCGGGTGATTTCTCCATTGAAATTGGAAGCACTCTACATGTGACGCCAGCTCTGGAAAAGGCTCATTGTTTTGATAAAGCGGGCTGTTCCATAAGAAAATCCACACCACCTCTCAGAATGGTTGGGTAGGACATCTGAAAGTGGCTAAGGCAAAACTCCTTTATCTCATTGCAGAAGATCGCGCTGTATTAAGCCATCGCCTCAATTTAGCACGTACGGCACGAGATCAAGGCTATGATGTTCACATTGCGACACGCACAACTGGTGTTGAAGGGGCCCTCCAGGATGAAGGATTCACCGTACATCCCTTAAGACATTTTCGCAGGGGAAAAAGTGGGAATCCCTTACGAGATCTTAGGGCCATTCTGGAATTGAGGACCCTCTATAAAAGGATAAAGCCCAATATTGTTCATCAAGTAGCCATGAAACCCGTTCTTTATGGAACCATTGCTGCGCGTTTGGCAGGGGTTCCCCATGTCATCAATGCCCTTGGAGGGATGGGATACTTGTTTATTTCCCCTACCCTTAAGGCCAAACTCATGCGTGTTGTGGTCAAGGCTGGATTCAAAGCTCTCTTAAGTCATAAATCCGTACGTTTGATTCTCCAGAATCCCGATGACCAACGAACGCTGAAATCTGTTGTGAAACCTGAAAAAGTAACCCTGATAAAGGGGGCCGGTGTCGATACAAATCTCTTCACACCTAAGCCTGAGCCAAAGGGCCCTACAACAGTTGTCTTGGTTGCCCGACTATTGTGGGACAAGGGCATTGGAGAGCTCGTTGAGGCGGCCAGAATTTTGAAGGCGAAACACGTCCCCATTCGTATTCTTATTGTGGGAGATCCCGATCCCGAGAATCCAGCCTCAATTCCTGTAACAACCGTGCGTGCTTGGGAAAAGGCTGGACTTGTTGAATGGCTCGGATTGCGTCACGATATTGCCAAAATCTATCAAGAGTCCCACATAGCGGTCCTTCCCTCTTACCGTGAAGGTCTCCCCAAGTCACTCTTAGAGGCAGCAGCTTGCGGAAAGTCACTCATTGCCACCGATGTTCCTGGATGTCGTGAAGTGGTTCAGGATGGCAAGAATGGGATTTTAGTGCCTGCAAAAGAATCTAAGGGCTTGGCCGCGGCCATTAAAAAATTATCCGAAAGCAAGTCGTTGCGGGAAAAATATGGAAAAGCAAGCCGCCTTCGTGCTGAAAACGAATTTGATGCAGATCTCATTAATTCAGAAACACTTGCCTTATATATTGCAGCTTAAATCTGGGTTGGCGTCTTTAAAAAATTCTTACTGTGGGCGCAAAATTAAAGCTCTCTTGGAGGCCCCCAATAATAAAACTCATGGCGATTGCTGCTACAAGAACCCCTAAAATGCGCGTCATGATATTGGCTCCTGTGTCTCCTAATAACTTTGAAACGGGGGAAGAGATGCTAAGAAGACAAAATGTTATACCTCCTATAAGGAGAAGAGAGACGAGTATCCCAATATGTTCCATAGTATTTTCGGCTTCACGCATGACGACAATAACAGTCGTCAGTGCACCAGGGCCTGCTATAAGAGGGAATGCTAATGGGAAAACTGAAACATCTTCTTTTTCCATTTTTTTAAGATCTTTTTCTGAAATGTCATCATCCGAAGGTTTGTTCTCTTTCGGCATCACCATACTAAAGCCAAACATTAACAACAATAGCCCCCCTGCAATCTTAAACGCGGCAGTGCTAACTCCTATAACTTCAAGCAGGAGGTGCCCTATGACTGCAAATATCACCAGTAAAATAACTGCGATTAGGACGGCCTTAATCGCGATTTGTTTATGACGTTTTTTGCTTACGTTTTTGGTGAGGCCAATAAAGAACGGCATTAGTCCAATTGGATCTATGATCAAAAATAGCAAAATGAAGGATTTGTATAGAAATTCAAACATGGATTTCTTTGATGGCCTCATTTTTATTAGTTGTTGCATTCATCTTACAATTATTCCGCTTATTCATCAAGGGGGGTTCACAAACTTGTCACAAACACATGATATGTCCGAAGTCGTTAACAAACTGGTTGTCCGATGAGAAAATATTCCACCAGAAGATAAACCTTAACCCTTTTATAAAATGATCGCGGACCTCCTTTTAATCACATTCCACTCTTGTCCTCTGGTGGTGAATTATGTAGTGTATGCCTGGTTGCCCGCTTGGTGGAACTGGTAGACACAGTAGACTTAAAATCTGCCGATCCTAGATCGTGCCGGTTCGAGTCCGGCAGCGGGCACCATCAGTCTTCGCTTCGCTACGACCTGACAAGTCGTCGCTATGACACGTTATAAAGCCATCATCGCTTTGCTATGAGGCTGGGCCTAAGAAAAGATGCGTTTACTATGCTAGATTTTTAATTTTTACGTAGAGGTTTCTTCAAAGAAGGACCGCATAGTTTTTTCGTCTGTTTCCAAGTAGACGACCCTTGATACACTTCCCAATAATGGGGCTCACAATGTTGAGAATGGCAAGCCGAATACGCTTTCTGTAGACTAGGGATAGTTTTATCTTTAGGTTTTACATTCTTATGTGAGTATAAAGGGTATTGGGATGCGCATGTGGTGCATATATGATCGGGCACCATCCTGCAATTTCTATCCCCGACTTTAAACGCGAAAGCGTAGTTCCCGTTAAAAGCGATAAAACAAGAGATCCCAATTAAAACTCCATTAAGAACTATATTCTTTAAATTTAGTATTCATAATACTTTCTCCTCTGTAGGTCCTATAACTTGAGGATATAAGATAAAGGTTAACAAAAGATTAACAAATTATAAATAAGCGTTACTTTTATAAAAGGAGGGCCTTCTTACAAAACATCTCCCCCAGCTAATTATTGACAACATTGTCCTTATTTTGCTCAAAGGGGATAATATTATTATCCTTCGCATTCTGAGAATCCATAAGAGATTCTAAATTTTGAATCGGAAACTTGAGTAAGTATGTTGTTCCATTATTCCATACGCCTTTAATCTCCAATGAGCCGCCCTGAAAAGAAGTAATCTTTCTTATTTGACTAATGGACAAAGAATCATCGAGGCGTCCTGTTGAATCTTTTAAGAAAGATTTCAGATCCTCTTCCGCAAAACCAAACCCTCTATCACTAATGTGTAGTTCAAAGATTTCTTCACTATTTTCCTTCGTTATTTGAGCTAAAATTTGCACCCTGCCATTTTCAGGGTTGGTTTTGAGAATCAAAGAGAAAAGGCTCAGTATTATGTGTTTTAAGCAGGATGGGTTTAGGTATAAAGGAGCCTGTATATCTATATCCTTTTGCACCGAAAAATTCTTTAAAAAGAACTCTTGGCTCTTAAGCGTAATACAATCATCGATAAGTGAATCTATATTCACATACGAAACATCAGAAGAGGAATAAAAAACCAAATGTGAGAGATTGGCCTTAATTTTATTGAGTGTTTCAACAGAGCTATTGCAAGGTTGATGCATTGATATGTTTTTAATAACAGAATCCACATCCTTAGATATTTTTTGCGCGAAAGCCTCAAGATTTCTATTGATATCTGTGTGATGCTTCGTACGTTTTCTTTCCACAGAACGCACGAATGTAAAGAATTTAGCCTTGTATAAGTACAGAAAAAAGTAAAAAATGATCAAAGCTAAAAACAAAACAATCAAACTTGGGAATATTTTTTCTTTATACTGGTCGTTGTAGGCGCCAATGCTATAGCCAGACAGTAAAATAAAGGAACCATCTAAGATTATATCTTCTTTATAGACGTACCTATACCCCTTGAAATCAATAGGAGAAGAAAGAGAATGAGTATTGCTGGTTACAAGTTTTTTGGTTGGAAAGCTGATTAATCCAGAATTTTTAGAGTTTGAAAAATCTAAAAAAACCTTACCCTCCTGAGATAAAATCAAAACATTGGTTGTAAAATCATCTGAAAACCACAGCTTATGAATCAATTGTGGAATATTAAATCCAAATGACAATATACCTAAAAAGTTTGAATTCTCGTCTCTAATGCCATATCCACCTGGAATAATCCAGTTCCCGCTTGGAATTCCGTAATCCGGTGTAGAGAGAAAGAGCTTCCCTGGCGTTTTTCTACAGTTTTCTAAGTAACCTCTCTTTTTATGTCTGGAAATTGGGACTTTATAAACACCTATTTCGCTATTTCCATAGGCCCGCCCGTCCATGCCTATCCAATCAAGGGACGTCCAAGATAGGACATGGTGAAAAACTTCAAACAAGGATAACTTTTGAAGTATTTGTTTAAGAGGCGAGTCACTTATAATTTGATCGTCTAATGAATTGAGAGCTTCTTCCGTTTCTTTAAAAGTTTCAGTTAACCTTTCTTTAATGATAATAGCACCACTTTTGGACGCCTTTTCCATTTCCAAAGAAACTGTCTTCTGTGTATGATACAACTCAAATATTACTAAAAATAGAACGAGGACAAGAACCGAAATGTTAAGAACAATGTAGGACTTTGATCTTGCACCTGAGAATTTTCGGAAGTTAAAGAGCTTCGTTAACATATTTGTCAATTCTCCAGGATAAGAAGTTATTATTTACAGTTTTTGATTTATCTCGGATTGTGTAGTCATAAATTTCATCAACTAAAATGAAAAAAACCTTCTCGGATAAAGTGACTCCAATTTTTGATAGATATTTTGAAGACTTTGTCAAAACCTGAATGTATAAATTGCAATTCCAATCACTTTCAGAAGAAGATTTAGAAGAGGCTTTGTTTTCTACCAAATCGTCTATTGTACAGCCTAATGCTTTCGCTATTGAATGAACAATCTGAATGGTAGGGTTTTTAGAGCTTCCATTAATAATATTTTTCACAGCACTTGGTTTTAGACCCGCTTTTCTTTCTAGGTCTCTCACCGTCATGCTGTTCTCGTCTATATGGCTTTTAATCTTTTGTCTTACAATCATATTTTTTAAACTCTTACCGTACGAATTAAGATATTAAAAACCTTGACATGGCTATAGATAACCATATAATCCCCTGTAACGACAATCATAAGCAGGATGCTAACTAGAAACTTGGTCATTTGCAACAGATAATTTTATCTAAGCAAGCGGCTGCAAAAACTGTAAGTTACGAGGGTGTTATGGATAAAGGTGAGACATCATCATCTGAAAAAAAAGGCAACAGGTACTATCTGAAAAACCAGTTCAATTCGTCATACTTAACCAAGCGTGAGGTAGAATGTTTGCAGCATTTAGCAACGGGGAAAATTGTTAAAGAAGTCGCTCAATCATTGAATCTTTCGCCTAGAACCGTGGATTTTTATCTGAAAAATATTAAAGAAAAAACGGGATGTCGCAGCAAATCCCAGCTAATTTCTCTGTATTTTGGCAACGTGGCTCGATGGAATGACTTCTTACCAGCTCCGGACATTCTTGTGGCCGTCTAAGCCTTTATACACATGCTATTCTGCTAAGTGCAGCATCAACATACATATGGAAAGACAGAGTCTTACAGGGCTGCTTGAACCAATAAATGGACAAAAAAATGGAATTTTCTGAAAGTTATTTTTATTCTTCTATCACAGATGTTATGGAGCCAATCGTCTCTGAGATTCATTATCTAAGCTATGTGCTCTCAGCTCAATGGGAAAGTTTAAGTGCCCAGTGTATCCCTGTCCCTTTCCCATTTTTTTAGATGTTAATGAAACTGTTCGTCTTCCCTTTCGGAAAAAACTGCTCGTATCCCTTTAGGCAAAATATCTCGGTTTTACCTTGAATCAGAATAATATCCTGCTTAGGGAGTTTCCACATTCTATACAGCAAATCAATCCTGCTTCAGCTTATCCTGATAGCTGGATTGCCAACAATTATCCAAGGCTTGGATATATAATTTAATTGTATACATAAAGGGATTTTTTCTCTAACTTGATCAACCTATGGACAGAGGGCTGAAAAGAAGCTCTTTAAAAGGATATGTCAAACTTTTACAATACTAATTTCGATACGGTGGACCCCATGATTAAAATACCCTTGATCGCTTTATGTAGTCTTTTGTTTATATTGCCATGCGTTGCTAAGAATAATCAAAAAGATGAAAAACTTATTGTTTATCCTGATAAAGCCCATACCCAAATATTAGATGAAATTTCAAAAGCCAAAAAAACCATTGATATTTCTGTATACCATTTAAAGGATCCTAAGCTCGTTGATCTCCTTATTAAGAAGAAAAACGATAAAGTGGCCATTCGAATTATCACTGATTCTGTTCAATACGACCATGCATTTAACAAAGCCAATGCGACAGATGCCTATAAAAAATTAAGAAACGCAGGGATTCCTGTTAGATCAACACCAGCAGGCATCCAGAAAGCGCATCCTAAAGGGCATTATCATGCAAAGTTTATCCTTATAGATGATACTAAATTGCTGCTAACAAGTGGCAACTTCGACGAAACAACCTTTGATTATTGCCGGGATTTTGGCGTTATCTTAGAGGCTAAAAGCAATCCGAAAGAAATTGAAAGCCTAAAGAGCTTATTTCTAAGTGACTGGGAAAACAGACCGGCTTCTGTGACGAAAGACTCAAGCCTTCTTGTTGGGCCAGAAGGCCAAAGAAAAAAACTTATAGAATTCCTGCTGTCCGCAAAAAAGAGCCTCAATGTATACCAGCAATACCTAAATGATCCTGAAATTTTGAAAACGCTTGCCACCGTCCTTAATAGAGGCGTCAATGTGCATGTTCTTATGATGCCCTTTCCAACAGGATATGATTTGGATCCAAATGTTCACGCTCAAAATTTTCTAAAGGAGTCTGGTGCTAAGGTAAAATTGGTAACAGGTTATTATGTCCACACGAAATTGATAATTGTTGACGAAGAAATAGCGTTAATGGGATCTGTGAATCTTGCGCAGTCTGCTATTGATGAAAACAGAGAAGTGAGCATCTTCCTTACAGGAAGCGTCGTCAAACAGATCCTTTCCACCTTTCGTTGGGATTGGTCAGAGGCATTATCACTCGCAGCTGGACGCAAATATGCCCTCAAGAAAAAAACCGATTGGAACCAGATTTTTAGGAAGGTTCTGTAAGAATTATTTTTGTTCCTTTGGTGAAATCCTATTATTTCTTGAAAAGACTAATTATGAAGTGCTTAGAAATTAATTTTCTAAATGAATTTTTTTTTGATACAAGTCATATACTCCTTTTCGATGCGCCACTTCGACAACTAAAACAATCAATTGTCGGTCCTGAATATCACAGACAATCCTGTAGTCGCCAACTCTATAGCCCCAAAAGCTTTTCAGGCCTTCTGTAAGAGCTTTCCCCAATCCCCTTGGATCAGAATGTGAGATCAATCTCTCATTCAAAAACTTCTGAATTCTTTTTTGTGTTATACGATCAAGTTTTTTGAAAGATTGTTGTGCGGGTTCTGAAAAATCAATCTTCCAGCGGAGCATCTTTTGAAAGGCCCAACTCTTCTTGTATTCTTTCCCAAGAAATCGTTTTTTTTCCTTTTTTTAAGTATTCTTCATACTGTGATATAGCTCGTTGATAAAGAGCTTGATCTTCTAAATACTCTCCTAGGGCTTCTTTAACGAAAAAACTTTTAGGCATCTTCGTTTGTTCTGCAAGCTTTTCAAGCTTGTTCTCTAGTTCCGCAGATATACGTATCCCTAACATTCCTTCCTCCTTACAAATTCAACTTCTCTCGTGCTTGGCTAAAAGTAAGCGTCTTATCCTGTCTCATTAACTGTACAATTGTAAAGAGTTCATTCTCGTGTGCACTCAAATACTGACACAAAGCTTCCACCACATAATAACTCTTTGACCTGTGGCTGTCTTGAGCCAAATGAGCTAACTTCTCCTCCATTGCTTTTGGCAAACGAACAGTTAGCATTTCTTATTTCTCCTAATAATATCTAGTGTAAGTATAACATGTCATACAATAACTTGTCAAAGTAGCTTATCGGATTGAGCGACACACAGCACTTGGAGCAGATTTTTAGGAAGACCTTGTGAATGTGCCTGGAATAACAGTTTCAGAGAATAGCTACTCTTATTAATATGCAAATAGGGTCGAATCTCACACTTTAGGCTGGTTTACCAATGGGAGATGATCCTATAGAATAATCCTAGATCAACTTTAGAATAGAGGGGAACGTTGTCTCGATGTTGAAGAAGAAAGTCCTTATAATATTTTTGTTGTTGATTGGGTTGCCTTCTATTGTATCTGCAAATAATCAAGTAAACATTGTCCGCAATCCTGCAGATGTTCCCAAACCCCTAAAATGCTCCAACACTCCTACAAAGAGGACCTTTCATCTGGAGGCTGTGGAACTCGACGGGTATATTGATGGGAAGAAAACATATCGTTATTGGACATTTAATGGAAAGGTTCCTGGGCCTTTGTTTAGGGCTTGTGTGGGAGATACAATAGAGATTTTTCTTAAGAATGCGTCAAAAAATACTATGATCCATTCAGTGGACTTTCATGCCGTGACGGGGCCTGGAGGCGGCTATGCCTACACGAAAGATACGGCACCAGGGGAACAAAAAAGCTTTACCTTTAAGGCTCTCAAACCAGGCTTATTTGTTTATCATTGTGCGACACATATGGTTGCGCATCATATTTCTCAAGGGATGTACGGCCTCTTTCTTATTGAACCTACTGGGGGACTGCCACCCGTAGATCGCGAGTTTTATGTTATGCAGGGCGAAATTTACGCTGAGCACCCTCCATCAGGGAGTCGACTAGAATTTTCATATGATAAATTGATGAACGAGCATCCAACCTACATCGTATTCAACGGCGCGAAAGGAGCCTTAACAGATCGTTTCCCTCTAAAAGCTAAGGTGGGAGAAAAAATACGCCTTTTCTTTGGGGTTGGCGGACCCAATCTCACATCTTCTTTTCATGTTATCGGTGAAATATTCGATGAGATATACAATCTAGCATCTCTAACATCTCCTCCCCTAAAGGATGTCCAAACAACACTCGTTCCTCCTGGAGGAGCCGTGGTTGCAGATATCCAGTTACAAGTGCCAGGAAGGTACATTCTGGTAGATCACGCTTTGTCACGGATGGAGAAAGGCCTCGCAGGGCATCTCATCGTGGAAGGAAAAGAAAACCCAAGCGTATACAAGAAAGGAACTGCTGACGACGACTAGATACAGCACACCTGAAATCCTAAGCAGCTACTCTTGTACACATCTTTAAGAAGATTATTGTGAGCGACACACAGCACCTGGAGCAGATTTTTACTCCCCTTCCCCATTAAAGGCAAATTTTTAAGCGTAATTTCATATTTCCGCACAGGAATCAAAAGTTCTTGTGTTTTTTGCCCTTCCATAATACAAGTCATTCTAGATAATTTCGAGCAAATCTGCTAAGCCTGAGGATCCTACGAATAGTGCTTTCAAAAAACTAAGAATTTACGAGTAAGCGTATGTCTGACGAAACAAAGGAAATTTCTAACGATCTCTTCTTAAAACATTTTGAAACCATAGACGGTATAAAATTTACACGTCGTCAAATTGACGTCATTTCATGTATTGTAAGTGGCTGGAATGTTAAATCCATTGCACGGATCCTTTCTATTTCTCCCAATACAGTTGAAACCCATATATATACAATTAGTCAAAAACTAGGTTATGGAGGACGCGACTATATAGTTAGGTTTATAGAAAAGTCTGGAAAGGACTTCTACATTAAGCAGCACTATTTGAAACTAACAAGAGGAGAAGAACATTTAGAAACTAAAGCTTCAATGGATCTTTCAGAGTTTTCTTCTTTTACGAATTTTGTGAGAAAATTTCTAAGAGTCCCTAAATTAAGATTTTTTTTGTTTTCTATACTTATCTTAGGTGTTCTTTACACTATTTTTTCCCCACTCATGAGGGGGATGTTTTTTGCTCAATCCGTACAGATATCGTCATTTTGGGATAGATTTTTTCCTTCTGTGAAAAGATCAGCACAAGATGGATCAAAGCTAACCAGAACTAATATCCCTACTTTTCAAATAGATGAATTTTCAGGCCGACAGGATGAATTAGAAAAGATCTCTTCATTTTTAAGCAAAACGCGGCATGTAAATATCTTTGGAATTTCAGGAATAGGTAAAACCAGGTTAGCGTACGCCTATGGCGTTAAAAAACTTCAAAAAGGCATGTTTGTTTGGAGTTTTGATATGCAAAAAGGGCTAAGATCGCAAATTTATAATCTAGCCAAAATTCTTATTTCTGAAGAATTAGTAAGTAGCAAAAATATATTTATCAGTGAAAACGAAACATGGATTCTTAAAAAAATTCTAAGTACAATCGTAAATCACTATGATGAAGTGTACTTCATTTTGGATGATATGATCGCAAATGAACATAATATGGAACTCATAAAAACAAGACTTGCGACCGAAAAAGTTTATATCATAACCACAAGTAAGAAAAAAATAGATTGGGAATCATCTGTATTTGTTGGACCATTAACCAAAGAATCATCCAAAAATTATTTGCAAGCAAATCTGAATAATTATAACAAGCACGATGTCATTAAGCTTGTAGAAAGACTGAAAGGATTCCCAATAGCTTTAAAACAAACTGTGGGGTTTTTAAATAATACTAATTTGATTACTATACAAGATTACCTTAAAAAAACAGATGTTGAATATAAAGAAGAGATATCAAATGAAACCTTCTGGACAGATTCCTTTGCTTTAAGTGAAGCCGCTGAAAAAGCCTTATATATAACTGTGAAAAGCCTTCGGGAAGAATCTAAATCTGCAAGTCTTTTATTAGAATTCCTCTCTGAACTATATAACAAAAATATACCGATCCAATATGTATATTACTTTGCAAAAGAGAAAGGGATTAAAAATATAGATGCGGCACTTCTTACATTGGAAAATTATGGTTTGATTCATGTAATTCCTAATAGGACAAGTACTGTTGATAAGTCTATTAATATACATGATTTCGTTAAGGATTATATTTCATCAAAAACAATTTCGAGCAAAAGAAAAGACCATCAAAAAATAATAGCAAGTTATATTCAGAGTATTTTTAAAGAGATCCCTTTTAAGAAAAGGCTCTCATTTATGATAAATAATCCTACCCATATGCACCATATCGAAGAAATCCTTGCATCACAAAATGGAACTTCTCCAATACTGCCCCCTGAAATACTCTTCCACTTAAAGCTTTTACTGTTGGAACACAAAATTTTTATTGAGAGAAACTATCAAAAATCCACTAAAATTATCAAAGATATTAAACCCTTTGTTGAGAAATATAATTTAAATAAAGAAAGTATTATTAATTTTTATATCTTTGAGAGTCATCTATATCCTTATAACTATGTAGAGAAATCTGAATTAAACAAACAAATAACAAAATTATCAAATGTTTTAGGCACACTAAAAACGACAGATAAATATGGGGATCAGAGGCTGATTGTAAACTGCCTCATAGCACAAGTATATTTGTACACAGGCGATATGGAAAAGGTTAACAAATACCTTATCAAGGCATCTAAACTCATCGATAATGACACCTCTAATAGATCTAAACTAACATATTATTATTTTAAAACTTGGTATAGCTACGATTCTGGCAAGTTTGAAGATGCCATATTGTTTGCAAAGAAAGGAATAAAAGTTGGAGAGAAGGCCGGAGCCGAAGGGGACCTCCATGCTTTGTTATTCATTTATGATATATATTCAATGGCTCTTTGTCGAACCGGAAAGTATAAGTTAGCAAGAGAAATTGCTGAAAAATGTCTAAATCTGTGTCGGGATTATTTTCCCAATACTAATAACGATAACTATGCAGAAGCATTGTATGCCGCTGCTTTAGCAGAGTATAAATTGAAAAACTATCATTCTGCAAAAGAATTGGTAGAAGAATCTATATCTGTCTATAATAGATTTAATAAAGGTTATCCTTTATCAAGGGAGATTGCAGAACTAAAAATTATTTATGGAGATATCTTTTTTAAACTTAATGAACCAGAAAAGGCTGAGGAAAGCTATGATTCTAGCATAGAAATATACAAGAAGGTTCTAAGCAATGATAGTTCGGATTATTACTCTGCGATCTACTATAAGTATTTTAAATTATTTTTGTACATGTCTAATTACTCTAAAGCAGAACATTACTATAAGCTTCTTAAGGAGATTCAACCAGCGGAAAGTCCCCTCTTAAAGGCTGCAAAAGAGAAATGGCGACTAGCAAATTACGAAATAAATCGAAAACTCTCAAAAACCTTATAAACGCCTGCTCCTAAAGCTCACGCGGGACAAAGAATGCTACATTGCGGAAGTTGCTAGCAGTCCTCCTTCGCCAAGGCTTCGGCGGACACTACCTTTTCTAAACTCACTTCGTTCGTTAAGAATTGAGAGACTCCGACTGTAGAGAAAGTCCTCCTTCGCCAAGGCTTCGGCGGACACTACCTTTTCTAAACTCACTTCGTTCGTTAAGAAAAGG
This sequence comes from Alphaproteobacteria bacterium, assembly GCA_018662925.1. Classification (NCBI taxonomy): domain Bacteria; kingdom Pseudomonadati; phylum Pseudomonadota; class Alphaproteobacteria; species Alphaproteobacteria bacterium. The sequence continues at coordinate 38,048 of JABJFC010000080.1, forward strand.
TTAGTGGTGGGCGATGAGGGATTCGAACCCCCGACCCTCTCGGTGTAAACGAGACGCTCTCCCGCTGAGCTAATCGCCCTCAACAGCTTGTGGCACATTATAGGGCTTCGTTTTCATTTGAAAAGTGTTTTTTTTTAAAAGACGCAGAAAATTACCTCTTATCATTCAGGGCTGAACGCCTAGGTTTGTTGATTCAAACACCTATTCATCTTAGGACGTCACAGATTCCAGAATCTCAAAGCCATTTTCAACCTTGGGAAAATCGTAAAGTCCTCGGGTAAAGTGTCTGATCTTTCCTGTTTTCACAAGAGACTCCAAAATATGCTCAATACTTGTACTGGATCCTAAATCCTCAAGATCTTTCGGTGTAAAAATCCAGCCAGGCCTCTTCCCCTCGAGACGATGCAGTATCTGCTTTTCAATGCTTTCCATGTTTAAATTCCCCCTGCTTTTTTTTCTTTAAGTATAGAGAGAAGAAAGGAGGGGCTTCAACGTTTTTGAAAAATATTCCCAGTTAAACAGCACATCCACACGATGTGTTTTTTTGGAAAACAGGCTTAAGAATAATTCGCGGAGCCATAGTTCACCTCTCGGTCTGTCGGTTTCTGGCAACTTATTTACATCCGCCCAATAATATATAAACCAGACTCACTTTCGTTATTTTAAATCAGTATTCAAAAAATTTTCCAGTTTCTCTAGATTGTTTATCTCTGGTGCTGCTTTGCAAAATTTTATCCATAGAGCAAATTGCAAAATTAGGTGAGTGAGTTAATTTTTGTTGTCTTTAAGAAGCGACAAACCAGACAAAAATACCAGGTCCTCCTGTTATTGGGGTTTAATAAGGAAAGATAAAAAGCCAAACTAATCTCAACAACAGAA
>JABJFC010000081.1 GCA_018662925.1 Alphaproteobacteria bacterium
AGCATGCCCAAAATCTAAGAAATAGGGGCTAATAGAGGCACTAAAGCGAGAAAAACACCCCTTATCCCTTCCTCTTGCTCAAAATTATGCGACTTCAATTGCTGGTTGTGACAAAATCATGCTTGATAGAGGCGCCCAATTATTCATAAATCAGCATGTTTTCCTTTTTGAAATTAAACAAATGTTCTATAAGTTGTCCGGATGGGTATTTTCATTAAAGCTGGAGATTCATTTAAGTGATCCAAAGTTCCCACAGGAGACGCGTCTATTTCCTGTTTGTTCCACTTGTTATATTCATGATGAAGACTGATGTTCAGGCTTATGCTCCTTCTGTGGAGAAGACTATTGAAAAGGATGAGGTAGACCCAACTGTAGGAGAAGACAATGATCCTTTGGAAGGAATGAATAAGGCTATCTTTGACTTTAATCACTTTTTAGATGCGATCCTTTTAAAGCCAGTATCTCAAATGGTCTATGAGATAACGCCTCAGCCAGTTCAAGATGGTGTCCATAATTTTCTCCAAAATCTGAATGAGCCCCTGGTCCTCTTGAATGAAATACTTCAGTTGGATGGGGACAATGCGGCGGATACCCTAGCCAGGTTTCTTTTGAATACGACTTTTGGTGTGCTTGGACTTTTTGATATTGCTTCAGAGATTGGGATTTATCCCCATGAGGAAACTTTCGGCGAAACCCTTGCCGTATGGGGGATAGGCTCTGGGCCCTATTTGGTATTGCCACTTTTTGGTCCCAATAATGTAAGGGGTACTGTGGGTCGTGGGGTAGATTACTATATAAATCCATTCAATTATTACGCAAAGAGTCATGATAGAGACTATCTGATTTACGTTAAGTTGGGGGTAACGACAGTTGATACGCGTATCCGCAATATGAAACTTTTGGATCAATTGGAAGAGGATTCAATCGATCTTTATGCCACGATACGTAGCTTGTACTGGCAAAACTTAACCGCACGTCTAAAGGCAGCTGAGGATGATGATTATTCTGATAGAGATCTTCCCAGCCCCTTTGATGATGATGATCTGGATTAAATAGGAGTAAGAAATGAGCATTCAACGCATTCTCTGGACAGGACTATTTGTATTTTGTGTGTATGCGCCAGATGGCCAGGCAGCAGGACCAAAAGCAAAGGAAAAAGAAGATATAACTGATGTCTCTGTAAAGTTTATCCAGGGTCTTGGAGATAAGGCGACGAAGCTTTTGACCTCTCCGACAATTACGGACGAAGAGCGAGATAATCGTTTCAAAATGCTCTTTAAGGAAAATTTTGCAGTAGAGGGGATAGGACGTTTTGTTCTTGCACGTTATTGGAAACGCGCGACCAAAGAGGAAAAAACAGAGTTCTTAGAGCTCTTTAAAGAGATGGTGACGGATACGTATGCGGCTCGATTTGGGCAATATAAACAAGAGAAATTTGAAATTTCAAAGACGCGTGGCAAGGGTGACGGTGGTGTTCTCGTCATGAGTAACATTATTCGTTCCGAAGGGAATAAGCCCATAACGGTCCATTGGCTTGTGTACAAGTTAAAGGGGGAACTCAAAGTATTTGATGTGATTGTAGAAGGGATAAGTTTGGGTGTTACCCAAAGATCCGAATATGGTGCTATCATCCAGCGCCAGGGCGGAAAAATCGAAGGCTTACTGGCCGAACTGCGGAAGAAATTGGGGAAGAAGTAGGCCAAAGTATCTCTTAAAACACCAAATTGGTGACGCTTATCAATTACGCATCCTTGTAAATCGAAAGTTCAACTTTAAATTTGCAAGGAAGAACTTACGGTAGGAGAACTTCATACGCCTTCTGCGTTATTGTCGAAAAGTGCCGTCATAGCCTGGAAATAAGCACTTCAACATGCGTATTTCCCGCTCGCTATAGCCAAATATTATCTATTCAAAAATTGGGGTGACTTTTTTACAATTTACGTGAAGAGCATAGCTTTTGTCTAGGTGAATACGACACGAGCCAAAAATATATTCCGGGGCAACATTCATTTGAACTTGTATGAATGAAATCATAAGGTTACACAGGAAAAGTTTTTTACAACGAATGCATAAAGGGAAAGCTCATGTCGGATATTAAAAAAGCGCTGGATTTAATGAAAAAGAATGATGTTACCTATGTGGACTTCTGTTTTACGGATTCCCAAGGAAAGTGGCATCATTTGGCTCGGCATGCGTCCACTATGGATGAGAGCGCGTTTTCCGAGGGAATTATGTTTGATGGGTCTTCCGTCAAATCTTGGAAGGATATCCATGATTCAGACATGATCTTGATGCCCGATGCCTCAACGGCTTTGCTGGACCCTTTTCCAACACAGAATACCATGACCATTATTTGTGATGCCCACGAGCCTGGAAAGAAAGAAGGCTATGCTAAGGACCCACGTTCCATCGCAAAACGGGCCGAAGCCTATATGAAAAAGACGGGCATTGCTGATACGGCTTATTTTGGTCCAGAGCCAGAGTTTTTTATTTTTGATGATGTAAAATATGACGTAAGTTCTCACAATACTTATTTTAAAATTTCAGCTGAGGAAGCTCCCATTTCTTGTGGTAAAGATTTTCCCGAGGGCAATTCGGGCCACAGAAGCCCTTTGAAGGAAGGGTATTTTGTCTCACCTCCCATTGATACGCTCAACGATATGAGAGCAGAGATCCTTACGGTTATGTCCAATATGGGGATTTCCGTTGAAAAACATCACCATGAGGTCGCCCCCTCACAGCATGAGGTGGGGTTCAAGTTTGGGACTGCCGTGACGGCGGCGGATCATCTGCAGATTTTCAAATACATTACCAAAAATGTGGCTCATTCTTACGGAAAATCGGCAACTTTTATGCCCAAGCCTATTTGTGATGACAACGGTTCAGGGATGCATGTTCATCAGTCTCTTTGGAAGAACAAAAAGAATCTCTTCATGGGAACCGACTATGCCGACCTTTCAAAAACGGCCATGTATTATATTGGGGGTATATTGGCCCATGCCAAGGCTCTTAATGCTTTTACCAATCCAAGTACCAACAGTTACAAGCGTCTGGTTCCAGGATATGAAGCACCCGTCATTTTGGCCTATTCAGCCCGGAACCGCTCAGCGGCTTGTCGTATTCCCCATGTGACCGAGCCCAATGGTCGCCGCATTGAGGTGCGTTTCCCTGATCCCGTGGCCAATCCTTACTTGTGCATGGCATCCATGCTCATGGCAGGACTCGATGGCATTAAAAACAAGATCCATCCCGGGGACGCCATGGATATCAACCTGTATGACCTTTCTGATGAAGAATTGGCGGGGATTCCTGCCATGTCGTCTTCCCTATCAGAGGCTCTAGTTTCCTTGGATCAAGATCGTGACTTCCTATTGGCAGGAGCTGTCTTTACGAACGAGCAAATCGATAGCTACATTGGCATGAAGTTGGACGAGGTCAATGCGGTTGATCAAATGCCCCATCCCGTTGAATTTAAGATGTATTATAGTTCCTAACTGGCTGCGCTAGCTGTGGGATTTCAGAGATCAGAGATCAGACTTAGCGACTGCTGATGTCTGGTATCTGGATCCCAAACTATCTAAGTGCCTCTATCATCTCACCGGCTTGAGGTAGTGGTTCTTCAAGCGTCTCTAACGGAGGGAGAAAGAGAAGCCGATGTCTCATCATGAATCTGCCCCACATACGCGACAGGGAAATTTTACAATCACCTCAAGGGTATGTTAGAATGGGGACGACGGTAGATGTCAGTTCTGTGCAGTGGTGGTTTTTGCCAGTTGGGCAGACCAGTTGGGGGAGCGACCACTGCTCAACATCACATTAGGGCTGTTTTATGATTTTTCTGATAAGTAGCCCGAAGACTTGTGAGTAGATGCAGCCCGTGAGTTCGGGCGGACTGACGCACAAGTCAAGCAACATCGTTGGATAAAGTCTATAAACAGTAAGGGGGGAGGAAGCAAATGGAACAGAGTATAAGTAGGGTCTTTATGGCTGGTGCGATTGTGATATTCGTAGCGATTTGGGGGGCGGGCCATGGGAAGGCAGAGGGTGAATATAAGCTGAAGGCAGATCATGAATATAAATGCATGCAGAAGTGGGAAACTGCGACCAGTGAGATAGATAGGTTGGAAGACAAAATCTCTGTATTACGGTCGAAGGTTACAGAAAAGTGTGGAGAACCTATTAACATAGGGCAAGATAGATTTAGGGGAGGCATTTGAATGCGCTCAAGTCTCTTTAACATGGTTTTCGTTGCAAGAGACAGGATGAGTTTTATTGTTGCTGACCGCTGACCGCTGACCGCTGACCGCTGACCGCTGATCTCTGTCATCTGCTAACCGGCACCGGCTTTCCCTCATCATCAATGGCCACATAGATAAACTCACCCTCGGTGACCTTAATCTTTTCATCGGACTTCAGCCGATGGACCCAGGCTTCGATATAAACGGTCAGAGATGTATTGCCGACTCGGGTGATTTCTCCGTAACAGCTGACTTCATCACCAACGTGGACCGGCTTGTGAAAGGTCATCTCCTTAATGGCAACAGTCGTAATGCGGCCTTTTGCCTTTATGGCCGCTAAAAAACCACCCGCAAGATCCATTTGAGACAGCAGCCAGCCGCCAAAAATATCACCACTTGGGTTCGTATCTCTCGGCATGGCAATAGTTCGGCTTGCAAGATTGTCGAGGCTTGGTGTAAAAGAAGAGCTCATGGTATATATTCCGTGTTATAGATGATGCGGTTTAGGAGCACACAATTTAATTTTTATAGATATCATAACCTATGACAGACCTTTTTGAAAATACAGCGCGAAAAACAGAGAACGAATCTTATTCTGCCGAGGACATCGAAGTCTTAGAAGGCCTCGAACCTGTCCGCCGCCGGCCTGGGATGTACATTGGCGGCACCGATCAGCGCGCCCTGCATCATTTAGTAGCCGAAGTCCTCGACAACTCTATGGACGAAGCGGTTGCTGGATTTGCCACGCGCATTACCATTGAGCTTCGAGAGGACGGATCTGTCTCTATTTCCGACAATGGACGAGGGATTCCCATCGATCCCCATCCTAAGTTTCCCGAAAAGTCGGCCCTGGAAGTCATTCTCACAACTCTCCATGCAGGGGGTAAATTTAAAACCGGTGCGTATCAAACGGCCGGTGGGCTTCATGGTGTAGGGATTTCCGTGGTAAATGCGCTCTCTGATCTTCTGACCCTAGAAGTGGTCCGGGATAAGCACTTGTATCGCCAGACCTATTCCAGAGGCTTGCCCCAATCGGCCCTTGAAAATACGGGGCCTGTCCACAATCGTCGAGGGACAACGGCGACATTTCATCCTGATCCTGAGATCTTTGGCGCCAATTGTCGATTTTCTCCGTCGGCGATCTATAAATTGGCCCGTTCGAAGGCGGCCCTCTTTAAAGGGGTTGAGATCCGCTGGTCTGTGGCACCGTCGCTTCTTTTAGAAGGGGATCCGACGCCAGAAAGTGCTGTCCTGCATTTCCCAGGAGGACTCACAGATTACTTAGAGGCCCTATTACGCGGGAAGGAGTTCCTGTTCACAGATGCTTTTTCAGGTGAGGCTTCCAATAACTATGGCAAGGTGGAGTGGGCTATCAAATGGCCCATGGAAGGCGAAGGATTTCTTTCCTCTTACTGCAACACCATTCCCACACCCCAAGGCGGGACCCACGAGCAAGGCTTTCGCCAAGCATTCTTAAAGAGCGTAAAGGCTTTTGGAGAAATGATTGGCAACAAAAAGGCCCTTCAACTGACGGCAGAAGATGTTATGGGCGGCTCTACGGCTGTTTTGTCCATCTTCATCAAGGATCCCCAGTTCCAAGGGCAAACCAAAGACAAGTTGTCCACGGCCGAAGTGACACGTTTTGTGGAAACGGTGGTTAAGGATCATCTGGATCACTGGCTGGGGAGTCACCGTCAGGCCGCAGAAACCCTCTTGGACTTTGTTATGGAGCGTTTGGACGATCGGTTGCGACGCAAGGCCTCCAAGGAGCTCTCTCGCAAAACAGCCACGCGCAAATTACGGTTGCCTGGAAAGCTGGCCGATTGTTCTTTGGAGATGGCAGAAGGCACGGAAGTTTTTTTAGTGGAAGGAGACTCGGCTGGAGGATCGGCCAAGCAAGCCCGAGAGCGGAAAACCCAGGCGGTGCTGCCCTTGCGCGGAAAAGTCCTGAACGTGGCTAATGCGACTGTTGATAAGCTTCATGCCAATCAGGAGCTCATGGATTTGGTCTTAGCTCTTGGATGTGGCATGGGCAACCAATTTGATGTGAATAAACTCCGGTACGAGCGGGTCATTATCATGACCGATGCGGATGTGGACGGGGCCCATATTGCGGCGTTGCTGATTACGTTCTTTTTTCAGCAAATGCCCAAGCTGATCGAAAAAGGGCATCTCTATTTGGCACAACCACCTTTGTACCGTTTGGTTCAGGGCAGCAATAGCGTGTATGCTCGTGATGATTTGCATAAAGAAGAGCTGATGAAGTCGTACTTTAAGTCTGGTGCAAAGATCGAAATCAGTCGCTTTAAAGGACTAGGGGAGATGCCTGCCAGGCAACTTAAGGACACCACCATGGCTCCGACGCTGCGGACTCTTCTTCGCGTCCGGTATGGGACCGAATTGATTCCCGAGGAGAATCCTGCATACGAAGATATTTACCAATTTGTGGACAACCTCATGGGCCGCAAACCAGAAAAGCGCTTTGCTTACATCCAAGAAAATGCCAGCTTTGTGACAGAACTGGACGTTTAAGCTCGTTTTTGGCTTGAGTGTGATCGTTCGATAGTGTGGGCTTCTCTGATTTCTGATTTCTGATTTCTGATTTCTGATTTCTGATTTCTGATTTCTGATTTTTGCACCATGGATCCCGCGATGCCAACTCACTCTACGCCTCACCGGCTTAAGACGCCGGTTCGTCTAGAGTTCCTAGGCTCCGGGAAGACGTAGATTGGAAGGATGCTAAGGCGTGCTTCCTAGGCTGTG
>JABJFC010000082.1 GCA_018662925.1 Alphaproteobacteria bacterium
CACTGTGTACATCCTTTCTAGCCTTTCCTTAAATGGAAAAAGACTATCTGAAGTTAATACTTTGGGTGGCTCACTTTTTCTCCGCCTTTTTACGACGGAGCCACCCTGCTCAGTGGCTCATTATTACTCCGCTATTTACAGGTAGATATAGATAACGACAGGCTTTTGGTTGATGGGCTGGAACGTGTACAAAACTTAGTGATTATGAACATAAATCGCAACGTTACTGCGCTAGAGTGCATGGACAAGTTTGAGTACTTAAGTAGATGGGCTAATTTACAACTAAAAAACTTGCAACTATCAGGATTAGAGAAACTTACTGAGATAACGTGTGGCATGTTTTATGCTCTTGCCCTAGAAAGGTTAGATCTATCGGGAGCAGAGAACCTTACCGGAATTGGGGGATCCTTCATAGGAGCTTCGTACTTGTTGAGCCGCTTAGATCTCTCTGGAATGCACAACTTTAAATTATTATCTGGCGAGTCTTTAAGTCGATTTCAACAAGAGGATGCTCACAGGGAAAGAGTCCTCATTACTCCTAAGGAGACGATCACCATTCAAACATGTGAGAGAATGAGTGTATTATTGAGAGAGCTTCAAAAGAGAGACTAGGCCCGTAGGCTGTTTTACCAGCTTGTGGGCAAATAGTGGCAGAATTCTAGAGTGAGTTCTCATACCTCAGATAGGTATTTTTAACGTCGAAGTGCGAATTCCTCCTGGGTGCATTCAGAATGAGGTATGACTTTCTCTTAGGGCAATTTTAACGTCGAAGTCCGAGGTAAGTTTGAAATTAAAGTATAGATATAGAGCTATATTTTGATTTTTAAAGTTATAAATCTTAAATTCAAGTAAAGAGGGCCCAAGTAATACTTGACAATCTGACGATGACCCTGTAATCTCATGCAAAATTTATGTATAGCTGAGTTGGTGAATTTTAGATGAGTATTAAAAATTTAAAACATGAAGTGAAAGAGAGAGGATTTATGAAGTCATTATTTCTGGCGTCATTTGTGGGTTTTTGCGTGATAACCTTTACGCCTAATTTTGTTAAGGCTATGGATGATTTAGAGGGAGCAGATATAGAATCAATGAAGAGAGCCCTAAATGCTATAGAGCTACAAGAAAAACAAGATCAAGAGGGATTTGAGCACACGCTGAATGTAATTAATGAGCTGCGGGAAGTAGCCATTAAAAAAACAGAAGAAAATCTGAAATCTATAGAAGAAGCAGAACAAGAAACACTAAAAGGAATTGAAAAAGAAAAACAGGAAATGCATAAATTAATGGAAGACTCTAAAACACAGAGAGACGAAGATTATAGTCAGCTAAGAAAAAGATTTGAGGATAATAGTCTTATCTTGAAGAACACTCGACGAGGTGTACAGGAGCTTTCAGATGAACTTGAAGGAGAGCGAGGCAAATGGAATGAAATTGAAGATAGATGGCGTAAATTTCAAAATGAAGAAAGTGATATTTAATAAAACTTGAAGCACTCTGAGTCTGAGGCGGGCAACTGGACGCCTCTATTAACATCTAGACATAACTTAACCATTTGATGCAACTGTAGTGGTTTTTTGGACGTTTTATAAATATCACAACCAGGATTTCTTAACGTTGAGAGTCGATTGCAAGCCTTATTCGAGCTTGGTTATCCTTTAGAAAAATTCTCAGAAGTGGTGGATTCTGGGCAATTCAAAAAGACCATAACCCGCTCCATTCCTCCCATCGTTCATTTCTACTCTTCTTCCTGATGGATATGTTGCCATAAATAAAGGCTGTAGTGAACTTCCCAGGGGATGTCAGGGGCTTCTTCATCGTGATCCTGGGCGGCATCTCTAAAGATCTCTGCGAGTTTTTGATCGGTAAAATCGGTCTCCAGAGCTTTGTTCAGGGGCTTTAGAGCATGATTTGCATACCATTGGGACCAGTCTGGATCTACGCCACCTGCCTCAATAAAGGCCTTGTGGTGAGCCAGTCCCGTTTCTTCGAGAATCTTTTTAACTTCTTCCATGGCCATGATTAATTCTCCTATAGCCAACACCTACCCTTGATTATAGTCTCTTTGTTGCCTCATTCCAAACATTTTGAGCATGACCTTTGGTAAAGAGTTATTTATAATAAATAAAAAAAGGGAGGCGGGATGAATATACTGGACGCTGGGTTACCAATTTGGATTGTGGTGTTTTGTCTTTGTTTGCTATTTTTTACGGGAATACAGCATTACACCCGTAAATCACTTTTGCCCCCAGAATGCTGGATCCTTCTTGGCGGTCTTTTTTATGGGATTTTATCTCGGTACTTTGGAGACTATCTTCCTCTGATTTCACTGGGACACGATGTGGTGATTCTCTTAATTCTACCTGTATTAATTTTTGCAGCAGGGCGAAGTGTTAAGCCTCAGGTTTTAGAATCAGAGGCAATTCCTATCGGATTTTTCTCATTATTTGGTGTTGTGATAACCATGTTTCTCATTGGGTTACCTATAGCCTATATGCTGGATATCCCTCTTATGCACGGATTGCTTTTTGGAGCAGCCATCTCTGCCACGGATCCTGCGGCAGTTACAGCTATCTTCAATCGATTTACAGTGCCCGAAAGACTTAAACTTCTTGTGGAAGGAGAGTCTCTTTTTAATGATGGGACCGCCATGGTTCTTTTTGCTCTTGTCGCAGGATTCCTTTTCCAGGGTGGTATGTTTCACCTAGGAAATACAATCTTTGCTATCACCTGGTCTTTGGTCGGGGCTTTTTTCTTGGGAGTCGTGACTGGTTGGTGTGCCTCTTTTATTATTAAGATTTGGCACGAGCATCATAATTTTTTTCCATTAAGTTTGACGCTTGTTTTGGCACTAGGAACCTTTCTGGTGGCTGAAAAGTTGTTGCATGTTTCTGGCGTCGTTGCTGTGCTCATGGCTGCAATCGTTTTTGCCAGAAAACAGCGATTGAGAGAGCAAGATGAGAAGCATACGGATAAGGCGCGTCTTTTTGGATCCTTTTGGGATTATATAAGTACTCTTATTAATAGCTTTCTGTTCTTCTTTCTCGGTGTTTCTACAGGGGCTCATCCTTATAATCTTCCTTTGGAATTTTTAATGGGTGCTTTGATATTTGTAATCCTATCTAGAGCAATTCTAGTATACGTTGGAGGTGGGGCCCTCAGGGCAGTAGGAACAAAATTGCCTCTTTCCTGGATGAACGTATTAACTCTTGGGGGAGTGCGTGGTGCTGTTTCGGCTGCGCTTATCTTGCTGTTACCCCATGACTACGCTCATGGAGAAACCTTTCTTTGCCTTGTTTTTGGTGTGATCTTTTTTAGCCTGATTGTTCAGCCTCCTTTGATGGCCCTTTATCTTAAGAGCACAAAGCTACCGGGAAAGGCGTAGAGAGATATTACTTAAAAGCACTTCTTCAGATATTAAGGATTTTTCTAATTTTCTCAGCGATTTTTTTTGGTTCATCCAGGGGTGGATAAGTCCAGTTTTCCAAATTCCCCTGAAATGGGCGGGTGTATCCCAGTTCTTGAAAATGTTTATGGAATCGTTGAAATTTATCAGACTTTCCGGGCAGCGGGATGATGTAAACAGGCTTTCCTGTGGAGGCTGCTTCAGAGGCCATTGAGACTGAATCTTGGGTCAGTAATATGTGATCGGCGATTCCCAAGAAACCCAGATAAGGATTTTCTCCTGACCAATCCCAAAGCATATGGGGTGTGTTTTTCAAACATTCGTGCAGAACTGTATATGCCGAATCTTTTGTTCTGCGGGAGCCTGTAATAAGAAGGCTCACATTATGTTTTTTGGAAAGGGCGGCCAATTGTTGTCCAATGGAGTTCATGACTTTGTCATCCAATTGGTAGTATTTATTGGGTCCTCCTATAAGAACGGCTACATAAGGAGGCTTTAAATGGGAAATCCTGGGCTTGAGGGATTTAATCGCTTGATCACACTTTGTTTTGGTGACTTTGTGGAGAGCGCCGTGGGTCGTTAGGATGTTGTTTCCACTCAGTTGATCGTGAAAAGGTGAAACCACCACATCGAAACGGCTGGGAGAGAGTCGGGGGCCTTGAACAAAAATAACGCGGGTTTTTCCTTTAGATTTTTTGCGAATGGCAGCAGCAGGTGCCGCACTTGGACGTCCAGAGGCAATGAGAAGATCTGGCCAAGGTGCTTTGAGTTGATCTCTTTCTGGAGATTGTGCCCACAAGGGAATTGGCCACAAATGGGCAGGAAGATGTGTCCAGGGAAAACGGGTCGTGACACGCTTTACAGTTGGCGAAAGGTTAAGGGCTTCAGCGAGACCAAGACACTGGTTCTCTGTCCCCGCTTTTCCATCTGTAACAATCCAGCACGAAAGGGACTCTGACATCGATTAGCTGTAACGGATCTCATTGATTTCATAGGCGCGGCTACCGTTGGGTGTGGTTACTTCAATGGAGTTACCAACTGATTTCCCAATGAGAGCCCTTGCAAGAGGAGATGTAATCGATAAAAGCCCCAGGCTGATGTCTGACTCGTCTGTTCCAACGATTTGATACGCGCTTTCTTGATCAGTATCTTCATCGGTGAGCGTGACTTTAGCTCCGAATTTGACAGTGTCGCCGGAAAGCTTTGAGATGTCTATGACCTCGGCACGAGCAGTTTTATCCTCAAGTTCAGCAATCCGGCCTTCAATAAAGCCCTGTCGCTCCCTCGCTGCATGGTACTCGGCATTTTCCGAAAGATCTCCCAACTCACGTGCAGAAGAAATTGCCTGAATGACCTCTGGTCGCTCTACAGATCTCAAGTGCTTCAACTCTTCTTGAATTTTGTTGAAACCATTTTGTGTCATTGGCACTTTGTCCATGGAAGAATCTCCTTTTAAGTCTTTTGAAGGGGCTACTCTACACCCAAAAAAAAATAGAAACCAGCATATTCTTACTGCCGACGTGTCTTTTTATAGACATACTATGAGTTTGTAAACGGTTTTATTTCTATTAAAGTCGTTGTATGAATTTGAGTAAGAAAGCTGAAGTAGTAGGGATGAAGTTTGTAAAAGCAATGTATTACAATTGGATATCATAACTAGCGGGAAGATCATACACAGGGACAGATACATCCGGACCCGAGATTTGTTTCTGGCTAGCTGTTGGCTACGCTAGGCCTTTCTTAAGTCCAGCTTTAATTTTTCTAATTTTACTTCTATTTCTTGAATGACCGGAGTCCCGCTTGGGAATCTGTCTTGTGAACATGTCAAAGCATCTTCTAAATATTTGATAGATTTATTGTAAAACTTATAAGATTCTATTTTATCTCCATTCTTAAGAGCTATCTCACTTTTCTTTTTATAAAGGTCAGACAAGGCTTCTAACGGTCTATAATAAGTGTAATGCTTCTCATTTTTGAGAATTGCCTCAGAAGCTAGCAAATGTTGCTCAGCTTGCTCAAATTTATGACTTTCAATCAAACAAAGGCCTAGTTTGATATGTAACTTTGTAACATCGAATATATTCCCATCTTCTGCTAAATACACCTTCAAAGCTTGCGTTAACAGGTTCTCTGCTTTTTCAACATCCCCTAGATGTTTATATGTATTTCCTAGGTAGCGTAAGACCCAGGAGCTTTTTATATGTTTTTCATTGTAAATTTTTTTGTAAATAGCAAAACTAGCTTCAAGATAGGTCTTGGCTTCCTCGTGATTCCCCAACTTATCGGAAATCTCTCCTAAATATGCGAGTACCCAAGCGGTGCAAGAATGATGGTTTCCATAGTGTTTACTATATATATCATAACTTTTTTGCAGTAACTCATTTGCTCTCTCATAGTAACCCAAAACTTCATACAGATTTCCTAAACGAATATAACTCCAAGCTGTTCGAATATGCCTAGGGCCATATGTTTTTTCGAGAACGCTGCTCCCTTTCTTTAATAGCTCTAGTGCTTTTTCAAATTCACCCAAGTTTTTATGAATATGTCCAAGTTTAACAGCTGCATAAGCTGTATCAATATGATCCTCTCCGTGGTGTTTTTTCAAGATTTGGTAGCCCATATTACCATATTTGAAAGCACTTAGACTGTCTGAAAACAGCCTGTAAGGAGAGTCTAGTCGCAAAGCAACTTTGGCAAATCTTACGTCTTCTTTTCCATAGGTTTGTTCAGTGATTTTTAAACTGTTTTTTATCGTTTCAATGGCCTTCCCAGCTTGCCCCATATGTAGATATACCTCACCTAAATTCGTTAGAACGGAAGCCGTTTTTATGTGATTCGCTCCAAAAAGCCTTTTATGTATTGAAAGGCTTTCCAAAAGAACGGTTTTTGCACGCTTAAATTTATTTATATAAATGTAAATTTTCCCTAGTTTCTCAGTCAAACCGGCCAGATCTGCATCTGACAAAACTTTCTTATGTTTTAACAGTTCTTGAAAGTGTCCCCGTAGCTGTCTTATTTTTGCAATGTCTTCATTTTCGATTGCGTGAAGGGTAGCTCCATTTATAGAGGATGAAAGCTTTCTAACAGGTTCCCTGAAATGTTTAACGGTAAAGCGTCGTTCCAGATGGCTGAGAGCTATCTGCTGAATTCTTTTATGAATGGAAAATTTACGAAAGTCGTTTGATTTTGCAGAGGGTAGTTCCACGAGAGAATGTTTATTTAGCTCATGTATAAATGTATCTACAACAATGGGAGACTTCACTTTTTCAAGAAGTTCTCTGGGAATATCCTGTGAGTTTAAGAGACTAATAAGGAGCAGGAGATCCTTAAAATCTTGATTGCATTTTAAAATCCTGTCGATGGACAATAAAACAATAGCATGTCTGGTTTTACGATAATTTCCAATATCACAGAGGATCCTTTCTTGACTGGCCAAAAACTCTTCACTAGATATGTGCATATATTCAAGGTATTTTTTTAGTGATATCTTAGACTCAGTAATGTAATTGCCAGCAATTGAGATATCCAAAGGATACGGGGGGATGTTTTCTACGAAACTGATTAGTTCCTCAATTTTATCCTTTTCATACTTCTTCTTACCTATAATTTTTTTCAGTAGAGCAAGCTTTTCTACTTCTGTTAGATGATGAATGCGGATGATTTTATCGTTTTCCAAGAAGCAACTATTTTGTAGATTATTATTTCGACTCGTAATGATAACCTTACCGTCTCCCCAGGTCTTTGATTCATAGGGGAAATGGTACTTAATTTCTTCAAAAGAACCTATATTATCAAACAGTAGATACCAATTTTTACATTTTCTTAGTTTAGACTGGACAAATAAGAGAATTTTCTTTCTTCGCACTTTCGCATTATCGATTTTTTCAATTAAGTTAAGATGATCCCCATCTTCTTGATTTGTTGCAAGCGCGTAGGCAAGATTTACAAATGATCCTAAAAAGCTAGTCTTACTTTCAGCCTTGATTTCCCATATTAGGGAAGCACTCTGTTCACTTAAATAGGTGCGGGCAATGGTTGTTTTGCCAGCACCGCCAGCTCCCACTAATGCAACAGTTTGAATGCCAGATCCTGTATTTAATTTCTCATCTATAGTTTTGTATATTTCAGAACGAGCCAAAGATGTTTCTTGGTTGGGAACATGAAGATCTGAACGAATAATTTCGACGTCAGAAGAAAAATTATTTGTGTCAAAATACCACATAGATAGCATCGTTGTTGTACAACCTAGAACTATTATAAAAAGGGATGTCAACATCACGATAGAGGCTGCAGACATTCTCCCCGTGGATCGCACCTGTTTAGCTAAAATACCTATGGTTTTCTTTTGGATTTCTTGTGTATATTTTTCTTCTGTTCTTTTTATTTTTTCGAGCTTTTTCCAGAGGCGTGGATGGCTGCTTTGAGTCAGCTTCTTGATTGCGATACATTCTTTCTTAAAATTAGCAATGATCCCACTTAGTGGGATAAAAGGCAGCACCCGTTTCAAGATGTGTAGTACATTTAAATAAAGTTGTTTTTTATCCCTAAAATCCACATAGGCTATATCTCTTAATTCTGCGGGGATTGATAGCCTCATATCCCCATCCAAAAGCAACGGTATTACGGAACTTGGTCTCTTTTTAGCTTTTTTAATGACCCGTGGGATTTCTTCTTTAATACCCGTTCCTTCTTTATCCGAATTAAGTCTCTTCATGAGACATTCAGACATGGCATAAACAACAAAATCTACTTCGTCAGTATCAATTTTATTAATATGTTTTGAGATTGAACTGTGAGCGTCAGCTATATCGATTAATGTCTTAATGCCTGCAAGCTTAAGATATTCTTCAATTTTACGGACAACGGAAACGTTTAAGCTACTTTCCCAGCAATATCCAAGGAAACAAACGGGCTTCTTCTTATCAATTTTTGTGGAAATATCATGCAGAATTCGTTCAAATGCAACCTTAATAAGATCATCGTGAATTTTAGAAATAGAACTATATTCCAATGAAAATCTCCACAACAAATTTATTCTTAAGGAAGTGATTCAATATAATTATTTTGCATTTTCATATCAATCCTAAACATTTGTGTATACGAAAAGCAACTAAACTTTCTCCCTATAGAACAAAATTATTTTTTAATTTTATCATTAAAACTTTTGGCAAGTACAAACGGGAGAGTCCGTAGTTTTTAGGGGCAGTAATTAAATACTGAATGTTATTGTAATAAACGGGAGTTGCACTGGAGGTTGGCGTTTATGGGAAGTGGGATTGACAATTGGGGAAAATTGGATGACTATCCACTAAGGATAGACCGAATTAGTTAAAGACAGCAAGGAGCTTGCTGATGGATGATAGACTTGACTTTATTGTATACGTAGAGAATTTTCAGCCTTTCAGGAAAGCCGACGAGGAAGCAATTCAAGAGTGCTTGGATCGCTCTAGGAACGTTGTTGTTGTTTGTACTGGGGCCGATAAGCCTAGATCTCTCCGGAATCCTTGGACCATAGATGAACGCCGGGATTTGATTCGCTCAGTTTTCCCCGATTCAGAAAAAACAATCTCTGTTATTCCTATGTTAGACTCTCCCTATAATCAGGAAGCTTGGATCTGGTCGTTACAGAAGAAAGTGCGTGATGTGGTTAGGGCGTCTACTTCGAGTGAACGTGAGCCAAAAGTAGGTATAGCCATTGCTGATGAAGAGACCAAGATCAATTATGCTACCGCTTTTCCGCAATGGGAACAAGTTCCTCTTGATCATAACTCAGAGCTAAAAGCATCGACTCTGCGAGAGATGACCTTTGATTCTGATAAAGGAATTGAAGCAATTCTTCCCCATCTTTCATCTAAGTCTCTTAAATTTTACGAATCGTTTCAAAAGTCTGAGCAATTTGAGAAGCTAAGAGAAGAAAGAAAGTTTTTAGATTTGTACAAGAGTGGATGGAAGAATGCTCCCTATGCACCAATATTTATCACGACTGATGCCGTCGTTATTCAATCTGGCCACATATTAATTGTAAAAAGGAAGGCCAATCCCGGGAAGGACTTATTAGCGTTGCCGGGAGGGTTCCTTTATCAGGATGAAACGATTCTAGAAGGATGTCTGAGAGAATTAAGAACAGAAACGAGACTTAAAGTGCCAGAACCTGTTCTAAGGGGCTCCATTAAAGCTAAAAAGGTTTACGATGATCCTAACAGGTCTCTTCGGGGGCGAACAATTACGCACGTTTTTTATTTCGAATTAACCCAAGATGCAAACTTACCGAAAGTGAAAGGGGGCGATGACGCAAAAAAAGCTTTTTGGCTACCGTTAAGTCAATTGGATTCCTCTCAATTGTTTGAGGATCACTTCAGTATTATCCAAGACATTTTGGGAATGCAAATGACTTAAAAGTTAAACTGAAAAAGAAAGGGATAGACCTTTTCTTTCCATAAGATAATGGAGGATTTTCATTATGGTAAAGATGATAGAGTACCTGAAAGCTCATGCAGATGAGATTTCGCAATCGCTAAAATACAAACACTGTCCACGAGAAATTCAGTGCTTATATTTCTTATCTAGAGGTTTTTCTATGAAAGAAACGGGGAGATTGCTCGGCATTTCTCATAGAACGGTTGAAACCTACATAGTTCGGATAAAAGAAAAGCTCAGTCTGAATTATAAATCAGAGCTCATTTTATACTATTTCAAGCACATAGAGCCATGCATTCTAAGGATTATTCTGACTCTTCGAACAGACGAAGTTCTGAGTCTGCTGACTTTTAATGATTCTGGTAGAGATATTCAGTTGAAAGCTGCTTAAATAGACATCAACAGCGGTGTTAGCCAAACGCCGCTGTTGATATTTAGACATTATCAGGATTTAAGGCTATCAAGTTGGTTGCAATCTGTTTTAACATGCTCATAATAGCAGGCACGATACATCAGATTATTATTTTTTAAGGAATACCATGCTGAGAGCACAATTTGAATCCGAACTGAAAGCGTCCCTAAAGAAAAAAGAGAGTATAAAAGTTGCTACCATAAGACTTGTTATGGCGGCCTTAAAGGATCGGGATATTGCTGCCCGAGAGAAAGGTTTAGATGAAGGTATTAGCGAAGATGAAATTCTCATGCTTCTTCAAGGAATGATTAAGCAACGGAATGAGAGTATTTCTCTTTATGATCAAGGTGGCCGGCCGGACCTAGCTAATTTGGAAGCTAAGGAAATTGATATTATAAGGACTTTTTTGCCTGAACCGTTGAGTGAGGTAGAAACCACTGAAGCCATTGAGGCGCTTCTCCAAGAGTTGACCAGTGAAGCTGAGGCATCTTTATCTGTCAGAGATATGGGCCG
The DNA here is from genome assembly GCA_018662925.1 of Alphaproteobacteria bacterium. Classification (NCBI taxonomy): domain Bacteria; kingdom Pseudomonadati; phylum Pseudomonadota; class Alphaproteobacteria; species Alphaproteobacteria bacterium. The sequence continues at coordinate 10,746 of JABJFC010000082.1, forward strand.
TGTGATGACCGAGTTGAGGGCGCGTCATGTGGGTAGGATGGATTTTTCAAAAGCCTCCGGGATTGTACGGCAGAAACTGATTGCTTCGTAACAACTAATCCTTCTGTCTAAGGTGATTAAAGAATGGCGTTTTCTAATTATCACATTGAGCTGATCCGTAATCGTATACGCCTTTCAGAAGTGATCGGCCAGCGGGTAAAATTGCGTGCTCAAGGTCGGGAGTTCTCTGGCCTTTGCCCTTTTCATAAGGAAAAGTCTCCTTCTTTTACGGTGTCTGATGATAAAGGGTTTTACCATTGTTTTGGATGTGGGGCACACGGCAGTATCTTTGATTACTTAATGGAAACGGAGAAATTAAGTTTCCCTGAAGCATTAGAACGTGGTGCTGAAATGGCTGGGGTCAATTTGCCCAAAGAAGAAAAGGCAGATAAGGGTCAAGTCGAAAAATGGAAGAAGCAGGGCGATCTTTTGGAAGAGGCAGCCCAGTGGTTTCAAGAGAACTTGAGTCAGTCTTCTGGCCAGAAAACCAAAGAATATCTGGATCGGCGTGGTATAGGCCCACATCTCATTGATACATTTCGGTTGGGCTATGCACCGGCAACAGGGAATGGCCTTAAGAAATTCTTCATGGAAAAAGGAGTCTCTGAAAAAGATTTGGTGGAGGCAGGGCTTTTGATTCATTCTGAAAGTCGTGGAGATACTTATGATCGTTTCCGGGGGCGACTCATGTTTCCTATTACTGATCCTCGGGGGAGGGTGATTGCTTTTGGAGGAAGAATTTTAGGGGAGGGCCAGCCCAAATATTTAAATTCCCCTGAGACCGATCTTTTTCACAAAGGAAAGATACTATACGGTTTCCATCACTGTCTTCAAAAACGAGCAGAGAGCCCTTACAAAGATGCACCATTAGTAGTAACAGAAGGTTACATGGACGTGATTGCACTTTATGGGATTGGCCTGAGGGCTGTGGCGCCACTAGGAACAGCTTTGACCGAATCCCAGATGATGGAAGCATGGCGGCTTAGCCCCGAACCTGTGATTTGTTTTGATGGGGATGCAGCCGGAAAAAGAGCAGCTTTCCGAGCTGCTGAACGCGTGTTGCCCTTGTTAAAGCCAGGGCATACTTTGTCTTTTGCTGAACTTCCTTCCGGCGAAGATGCAGATAGCCTAATTCAGAATGGATCTGAAAATATTCTCAGATCGTTGTTGCAAAAATCCGCACCGCTTTTTGATATGATTTGGGCGATTGCCCCAGGGAATAAAAGAGTGGATACGCCCGAACATCGTGCTCTTTTTAAACAGAGTCTCTACGATAAGGTGAAAGAGATTCAAGACTTTTCGGTCCGATCTGCCTATAAGGAAGAGGTGACTCAGCGCATGAATATGTTCTTTGGAAGGTATGGCCAGCGGAAAGAGACTCAAAAGAGACAAGCCTTAAAAAGTTATATGCACCGAGGATCAACTCAGGGGAGACAGGGACATATTTGGCGTACTGGGGCAACGGCGGGTGTAAAAACTTCCTTGGATACATCGTCCCTTCATAGAAGGATTTTACTGGCAACTATTGTCAATCACCCTGAACTTTTGCATGATGTATCAGAGCAGTTCGTACAATTGGATCTACCATCACAAGAGCTGGAGGATATGCGAGAAGAGATACTCTCTCTCTTTTCTTCACGGAAAAACCTTGACAAAGGGGAGTTAAAGACACATCTGAATACAAAAGGGTTTTCAAATGTGCTAGATTTACTTTTTGATAAAAGGGTTCTAGTGCATACAGCTTTCATAGGTGAAGAGACCCCAGTGGACGAGGTAAAAGCTGGTTGGGATCATGTTTGGAGCCTTCACAAGGGGCGTCGGTGGATTGAACAAGAGTTAAAACAGGCAAGTGATGACCTTAAAAAAAGTAAGTCCTCTGATGCGTGGGAACGATACCAAGCCTTGAAAAAGGAAACAGGAGTTGTTTAGAGTTATTGCCCATGCGAAGGGCAATTGAAATTGCGTTTTTGACAAAGGAAACAGTGTATGTCGGAAAATAAAGATTCTGGGAAATCAAAAGAAAATCAACCTGAAGCTTTTAAGAAGAAGCTTTCAGCAACGTTTAAACAACTTTTGGAGTTGGGAAAAACTCGTGGCCATATCACTTATGATGAGTTAAATGCTGCCCTTCCACAGGACAAAATGTCATCGGAACAAATCGAAGATATTATGACGCTTTTATCTGAGATGGGGATTACGATCACAGAAGCAGAAGAGGAAGCCGAGGAAGCTGAGGCTGAGGAGGACGAGTCAGGGAATGTTTCCGAAGCAGCCGTAGGACGAACTGATGATCCTGTTAGAATGTATCTTCGTGAGATGGGAAATGTTGAGCTTCTTTCTCGGGAAGGGGAAATTGAAATTGCCAAAAGGATCGAAGCTGGTCGTGATATGATGATCGACGGGATTTGTGAAAGTCCTCTGACAGCCCAGTCCATTGTGGAATGGCTCCAGGGTCTTGAGGAAGGGTCTCTTCTTTTGCGGGATATCATAGCAATTGATACCAATACGATGGAGGAAGAAGAGGAGGAAGAGGAAGAAGAGGAGCTGGAAGAAGAATCGGAGGACGAGGAGTCCGATAAAAAAGACGGTGAGGAAGAAGATTCCGATAAAAAAGCTGATGAGGAAGGAACAGAGGCTAAGGAAGCTTCTGAGGGGCAAGAGGCTTCGGCTGAAGAAGCTTCTGAAGAGACTAGCACTTCATTATCTGAGCTTGAGGAAGCAATGCTCCCTCAAGTTTTAGAAGATTTCAAGAAAATTGCAACGAAGCAAAAAGAGCTGCATAAAATTCAGACGAACATCATAGCTCTTGCCAAAAAATCTAAAAAAATAAGCGACAAGGACGAGAAAAAATACAAAGAAGCTAAAAAGAAAATTTCTCAGATTATTAAAGAGATAAAGTTTAATAACGCAAGTATCGATTGTCTGGTTGAAGAGCTTTATATTTTGAACAAAAGTCTTATGAATCAGGAAGGAAAGCTTTTAAGACTGGCTTTAGAAGCTGGTGTTAATCGTGAAGATTTTCTAAAGGAATATTTTGGATCAGAACTCAGTACAGATTGGATCCAGAAAGTAGGTAAGAGCACAAAGAAGGGCTGGAAGGAATTCACAGACAAAAGCGCTTCTGAAATTAAAGTAATTAGGGAAAAAATTAAAGACGTAAGCGAGCATTCCAGTCTTGATGTTGGTGAGTTCAGACGCTTGGTGTCCCTTGTACAGAAAGGTGACCGGCAATCTGTGCGAGCAAAGAAGGAAATGATTGAAGCTAATTTGCGTTTGGTTATATCCATTGCCAAAAAATATACCAATCGTGGACTCCAGTTCCTGGATTTGATCCAAGAGGGAAATATTGGGTTAATGAAGGCCGTTGATAAATTCGAATATCAGCGCGGATATAAGTTCTCGACTTATGCCACGTGGTGGATACGTCAGGCAATTACTCGATCTATTGCTGATCAAGCACGGACCATTCGTATTCCCGTACATATGATCGAAACCATCAATAAGATTGTCCGAACGTCTCGTCAGATGATGCATGAAGTTGGTCGTGAGCCTACGCCAGAAGAGCTTTCAGAGCGCCTTATGATGCCCCTCGATAAGGTGCGTAAGGTCTTAAAGATTTCAAAAGAACCTATCAGTCTTGAAACCCCAGTAGGGGATGAAGATGACAGCCACTTAGGCGATTTCATCGAAGACAAAAATGCTGTTATTCCCCTCGATGCAGCCATTCATTCCAATCTGCGCGAGACAACCACTCGGGTTTTGGCAAGTCTAACGCCCCGAGAAGAGCGGGTCCTTAGAATGCGTTTTGGCATTGGCATGAATACGGATCATACGTTGGAGGAAGTGGGGCAACAGTTCTCAGTGACACGTGAGCGTATTCGTCAGATCGAAGCAAAGGCCTTACGGAAACTTAAGCATCCAAGTCGCTCCCGTAAGCTTCGTAGCTTTATAGATACCTGATAGCTTGGGGAGAGAGTTTTGGGAATCATTAAAGAGCGTCTTGAACAAAAGCTTCGAGACGCTTTTTCTCCATCTATATGTATTATAAAGGATCAGTCTCATCTTCATGCAGGACACGCAGGGGCAGACCCTGCTGGTGAGACCCACTTTCGTCTGGAGATCGTCTCAGACGCCTTCGCAGGGAAAAGCCGCCTTGAAGCCCACCGTATGATTTATGCGGTCATCCAGGAAGAAATGGAAGAGCGTGTCCACGCCTTGGTTATTCGGGCTCGTGAAGGCTAACTATTTACTGTAAAATTCGTCCTAGAACGAGCATTCTGGAAGTAATCAACGAGTGTCTGCATAAGTAACTTAAAGAATGGTCTCTATCTTATGCTGCTTTGCAACATACAAAAAACTTGTATTTAACTTATTTCTCATGTATATGTTATTTCTTAAGATTTTAATTATCTCGCAAATTATAGTTGTTTTAAGAGAATTGTTTAAAATGAAAAGTATAGTATCAGTATTATTTCTATTTGTTGTGTCGTTGTCTACCCTTGCTAAGGCGAATAGTTCCTTTTTTGAAACTGAAATAGATAGGTCAGACAGACAGGCGGTGCTTGCCAGAGCTTCTATGATTGTTCAGGCCCGTCTTGATTACAATGAAAAACTAGCCGGTATGTGTGTGATAGCTGCAAAAAAACCTACAGAGAGAGAGGAAATAGAAAATACAGAGCAAGCAAAAAAAGAATTATCAGAAGTTTTCGGTTCTGAGGCGTTTCAGGATTATATCTATAAAAAATCTATTATTGATGAAGACATAGATCGTTTTAAGGCATTCGCAAATCTATTTAAGACTGCACAAATAGTGTTAGGGATTGGAAAGAAAGAGCTATTAGAAGATACCATTTTTCTGATTAATGAAAGGTTAATGGTTTTCTTGGCTGAAGAGCGGAACCTGTTTAAACAAAGGGAGAAAATTTCTAGAAAAGCTGGTAGAAATAATAGACAACAGTATGTTGCCCCCGCAAATGAGTTGAATGAATTTATTTTTATTTCCGAAGTTAATGATCTAGTATCAGGAATTCTTTCAGGAGGAGCTAGAGTCTTCAATGACTACGCTAAGGTAGAGGTGAAACACTCTGCGGAGGGTTACACAAATAACCTGAATCTTGATCGTTTTGCTTCACATGATATGTATGACGATATTGAAAAGAGAGAGAAGCGACTCCAACACGAATATTTGGGCCAAACTAGAACAAGTGTGGACCGCTTTGATTATACTATTGTCGAACAATTGAGCGAACTTTGTGAACTTAGCTCAGAGGCGAGGCTTGCCTACAACGATAATATAATGAATGTATCCTCTTGCATGAAAGATATACCAGGAGGATCCCTTTCAAAGGATTTGGTCCGCATCAGAAAAATTTGTAATGCTGTCGCAAAAGTTTTTGCAAAGTTAAAAGATATAGAGACATTCGAGGAATGGGCCTTTGAGAAAAGAGTTGAAATAGAAAAGGCTAAGAAAGAAGCTGCTTGGAAGAAAAAAGAGGAGGAAAGGGCTGAACGAGAATCGATAAGAAAGGCTGAGCGAGAGATCAAAAAAGAGAAACGCGCTTTGCTTGCAAAGAAGAGTCTATGGGATAAAATGATGGAAGAACGGGAACTAAAGAAGCAAACTGTTTCCTCTACCACAACTACGACGACAACAACTACCGTGAACCCTGCTTTTACAGAAGGTAGAGTTGAGATTTCTGCAGCGTCCAAACAAGCGGGAGCAGAGATTGATGATGCCAATTCACTGACAAGTAGACTTGATAAGTTTAGAAATGAGGCAGCCACTTTTATTAAAGCAAAAACCCTCAAGTATAGGGAGGGTGTTGCACTTATTGAATCCCTTGGCGGTAGAATTGTAACAAAAGGAAAAACGGCTGGGTCTGCTAGATTTATTGTTTTTGAAGCTTCAGAACATTTTGGAAATGTAGATGCTCTTGCCTTGTTCCATGAACCCCATCAAAAAGATACAACCTGCAGAAGAAATGTTTGGTGGCGTAGTACCTTTAATGAAGTTCTAACCTCAGCAGGTTTTTATAGTCCCTAGATTAACCAAGAGAATATTTTTAGCGTGTCTTAGGCCCTGAGAATTATGGTGGGTTGCTGAGTCGACCTACCTACTCAGCCTGTGTTCTTCTAGTTAGGATTTTTCCACTCGACATCATTTTTACTTATCACTTCCATCCCGTCAGAGTAATCACTTCAAAGGTTATGTGATCGAAACTTTGTTTAAAAGTTTTCTCAACTTCTGTGAATAGCTTTTTGGACGAGTAGCTTTTGGGCCGTGTGAGGAGGGTGTTTGTCTCCCCTAGAAATCGCAGATCCTTCATGACTTGCAGGGCACTCTTATAGGGAAGTTGATAGCTATGACTGTCTCCCACTGGATTTTTAAAGCCTGCACGTTGAAGCAATTGCGTGGCGCCTTTTATCTCCATGATAGGCGAAAAGCGGGGCCGAACCCCATTGCAGATTTTCGTTTCTGCCTCCGTAAAGATTTCCCGCAATTCTTGGAGGGTCTCTCCCCCAAAGAACGTACCCATGAAAATGCCATCTGGTTTTAGACTGTGGTGGATTTGAATCAGAGCGCCAGGAAGATCATTGATCCAGTGAATATTCATATTGCTGATGATGAGATCAAAGCATTGAGGGCCAAAGGGAAGGGACTCCTCCCATCCAATCAGGGAAGGCGTGGAGGATTTTTGAAATGGAAATTGGGCATGGATGAAGCTATCTGTATGATTCTCTGCGCGCACTCTGTCAGAAAACTTTTCTGGAGGATTCCCTAGAAACAATACCGATGGGAAAGGCCGATTAAAATCTTGGAGGCGATCCAAGAGTTCTGTGTCTAGTTCACGGGATAGGAGTCTTATATTTTCCGATGGGTGGTGCTTGCCGATGGCACGGAGGCGATGGAATTTGAGGGCTTTTGGGTCAAAGAGAAGGGGGGATGACATGTTGTGAGACTACTACGTTCTAAGAGGCTCTCAGAGCGTCGATGTTTCCTTTATAGGTTTTATGGTCGCCTTTAAACACAGAAGTTCCTGCGACAAGGATATGGGCACCAGCCTCTCGAGCCTTTTTGGCAGTCTCAGCATTGATGCCGCCATCAACAGAAAGGGCAACGGCTTGAGAGGACTTATCAATATGATTGCGGAGGCTTTCCACCTTGGAGAGCTGAGTATCCATAAACGCTTGTCCTCCAAATCCTGGTTGGACGGTCATGACAAGTATGAGATCCAAGATCCCTTGTTCCAGATGGGGCTCGATGAGGGAAAGGGGCGTTTCAGGGTTGACCGCTAAGCCCACTTTGACGCCTTTTGAGCGAATTTTTGTGAGGGTTTCTTCCACATTGGGACTGGCCTCGGGATGAAAAGTGATAATATCGGCGCCTGCCTTTACAAAGGGATCAATATGAAGATCCACAGGGGCAACCATCAAATGAACGTCAAAGGGAAGCTTAGAAAGGGGACGCATTGCCTTAACAACCGCGGAACCAAACGACAGATTGGGGACAAAATGCCCATCCATAATGTCCAGATGTAATAGATCAGCCCCGGCGTTGCCAACGGCTTTAACTTCCTCTCCTAGGCGAGAGAAATCGGCGGCAAGCAAGGAAGGAGCAATTTTGACTGACACTATGAAATCCCTCTATTTACTGGAACAGAAGCCCGCGCGTCCAAAGGACGAAGCTGTGGCGTAAATCATTTTCATTGGTACGCTAACATAAATTTTCTATTTTTGACCATCACCAACTTTTGAGAATAAATTTTAAACAGCACGTCCATATTCTTTGTAAATGTTTTTACGATTACCGATTTTGACAATTATTACGATTAGCTTGCTGTCTTTGATTTCGTATATGACTCGGTATTCCCCAATTCGAATACGGTACAAATCTTCTTGAGGCTTGAGCTTTTTACAGCCAGAAGGCCTCGGATTCTCTTTAAGCTTATTCAGTTTCAGAAGTATTAACGTTTGGCATTTCCTAGGAATGGCTTTGAAGCTCTTACGGACCCTGGGGCCAATAACGACTTCATAGCTCATTTCAGGTCTATTCCAAGTTCTTCAGCTAACTCATCGAGCGTGACGTACTCTTCGGGTTTAGTCTCACTCAAAGCTTTTTGGGCTTCAAGAACGTCAATTCTATCTTCAAGTTGATCAAGGAGATCTACGTCTTCCATAGGCACAAGTGCTGCAATATCTTTCCCACGTCTTGTGAAAACGATGCGTTCCTTTCCAAAAGAAGCACGGTTAACAACCTCAGAAAATTTGTTGCGCGCTTCAACAGTGGTTAAGTGTTCATGTTCCATCTTATAAAATGCCTCAAATGTCTTTAATGTACATTTAAGCGTGACATATCCATACACTTTTGTCAAATTTAGATTTATTACGGTATTTTCCTTCATGCCATATCATTCCCTTCTTTTGGATTTTGATGATTGCGAAATTCGCCAACATGGTACGCCACTTCTCTATTTTTGTTCATGACCAACTTTTGCGATTAACCCCACGAAGAATTGACCTGATGCCTTTTTTACCGTCATAATATTCACATGGAAAACAAAATAGCCTTTTTCGTTGCAGATGTTCCGCAAGCTAAGGAAGCATACGAACGATTTCTCAAAACTCATAAGAATTATCCCATTTCTGAGGCCAATGTGGCCGTGGTTCTTGGGGGTGATGGATACCTGTTGAGGACCCTTCACCGATTTATTGCAGAAGATATTAAGCTTCCTGTTTATGGATTGAATCGTGGCAGCATGGGGTTCCTATTGAATGACTTTAAAGAAGAGGACCTTGACGATCGTCTTAAGTCTGCTATTTCGTTTCCCCTTTTTCCGTTGAAAATGGTTGCGGAAATGGCTTCAGGAAAAACGCGAGAGTCTTATGCCATTAATGAGGTTTCTCTCTTTCGCGAATCCCACCAAGTGGCTAAGATTTGCGTCAAGATTGATAACCGTGTTTGTTTGCCAGAGCTCGTGGGGGATGGCGTACTTGTGGCGACGCCTGCTGGCAGTACAGCCTATAATTTTTCGGCCCATGGTCCCATTATTCCATTGGGAAGCAACATTATGGCATTAACACCCCTGAGTCCTTTTCGTCCAAGGAGATGGCGGGGCGCTCTTTTACCCCATGACACGGTGGTTTCTTTCGAAATCAAAGACCACCAGAAACGTCCTGTGAGTGCTGTGTCAGACCATTCTGAGGTCAGAAATGTCATTAAAGTGCATGTGTCAGAATCTCGGGAAAAAAAGTTTACCCTTCTTTTTGATCCCGAGCAAAATTTGGAGAGACGCATTCTGGATGAGCAGTTTGTCGTTTAGCAACCTCAAGCAGCATATTTTTGACATCTTTGTCCCAGACTGTTTTATATTTTTCCAATAAGACGTCCGCTGGTGTTTTTCCCGATTCGACGATTTCTATTAAGGGGGCCAAATAGATCGTTTCGTTGTGGCCAGCCTTATTTCTTATGTCACGTTTTTCCAATCCCTTTTGAGCCAATGTAAGACATTTTTTTCCAAGTTCACGGACAGTCTCTTTGCGAAATTTAGTTCTGAGTCCCGTTTTTGGAACGTTTTGATAAAGAGAGAGTCGTTCTTCTTGCGTCCAAGTTTTGATAAGATCATATGCCTCATCCAGTACTTGTTGGTCGTAAAGGAGCCCTGTCCAAAAAGCTGAGAGGGCGGGAACCAGGGGATTAGCATTTGCGTCAGCTCCGCGCATTTCCAGGAATTGTTTGAGGCGTACTTCGGGGAAGACGGTTGTCGTATGATCATTCCAGTCGTCCATGGAAGGCAACTGTCCTTCGAGTCCTTCCAGGTTTCCTGTCAAAAAATTTCGGAAGGATTTTCCCGTGGCATCCAAATATTGTCCATTTCTGTGCACAAAATACATGGGGACATCCAAGAGATAGTCCACATATCGTTCGAAACCCATGCCTTCTTCAAAGACAAAATTTAAAAACCCACATCGATCTGGATCCGTATCTTGCCAAATATGAGCACGGTAACTTTGATAGTCATTTGGGACGCCTTCAAGAATAGGGGAATTGGAAAACAATGCCGTCGCTATGGGTTGGAGGGCTAAGCCCACCCGAAACTTTTTCACCATGTCTTGTTCTGAGGAAAAATCGAGATTTGTTTGAATAGTAGCCGTGCGAGTCATCATATCCAGGCCCAGATTCCCTTTAGTGGGCATGTAGGCGCGCATCAGACGATAGCGCTCTTTGGGCATCCACGGGATTTCCTTGAATGTGTGCACAGGATCTAGTCCGATGCCTAGAGGAAAGTAATTATATTGCTCTCCAGTCTGGCATAGCTGTGCTTGATGCCGGCACAACTCTTCATGGGTGTCGTGGACTGATTTGAGGGGGGCTCCGGACAGTTCGAATTGACCACCAGGCTCCAAGGTAATAGAGGCCCCATTTTCCTTGAGAGCAATGACGCTGCCATTTTCTTTGATTGGCGTCCATCCATACTCTTGGAGAGATATGAGTATATCTTGAATGCCTCCAGGCTCTCCATGGGACAGTCGATGAAAATCACTTACCTCAAACATGAACACTTCATGTTCGGTCCCGATAAGGAAATCCTCAGGCTTCTTGCAGCCTGATTCAAAAAACCGGATCAGATCTTGCTGAGAGGTGACAGGTTGCTTTGGCGGCATAAACAGATTTTCTCTTATTTTCTTACGGTGTTCTTATTCTGCCATTTGTAGAAGGGTTAGTCCACTAAGTGCTGCAGTTTCTGTGCGCAGAATTTTGGCACCCAGTGTTACTGGATTCATAAAAGAAGTTTCTTTCAGGATCTCTTTTTCACTATTAGAAAACCCTCCTTCTGGTCCTACCAGAAAAGTCATAGCGGTGGGCTGGCGTTTAAGTTCTTCAACAAAAGTGGGGGCTTTAGTCCGTTCCACCGCCCATAAAATAGGAATGTCTTTTGACCAAGTGGCGAGGAAATCATGGAGAGGAAGTGAATCATGAAGCGTGGGTATGGTAAGTCGTTCACATTGTTCGGCCGCTTCTATAATTCGTGCCTCTAAGCGTTTTCTATTGAAGTTGCGGGTAGTTGTCCGTTCTGTGATCACAGGGAATAGTTCTTGAACCCCTAATTCAGTAGCTTTTTCCATCATCCACCCCATGCGATCATTTTTAATGGGGGCAAAAACTAATGCAGGTCCTTTCTCTGGCGATTGAGGATGAAGGCGGTTTTCGACGTCTAGATGAGGACTTTTTTTCGTTGTCAGTTTTAATTTTGCAAGAAACTCTCCATCACGGCCATTGAACAGACGTACGGGATCTCCAGATTTGAGTCGTAGTACATGGCATAAATAGTGGGCTTGTTGGCTGGAAAGCGGAATATTTGTTTGAGATGAAAGGTCTTCTGGGGTATATAAACGGGCTAAAGTATGAAATAGTGACATGTTTTTGGGCTTCAGTTTATTCAAGGCTGAGACTAACCACAGACAGTAAAGTAAGAGCGAAGAAATGAATAGTATAAATTCTAAGGCGAATCGTCTTTCTCAAAACCCATGGGTCGCATTTTTGCCTGAGCAGTTTCAGCCTTATGCCTATTTGGGTAGATTTGATAAACCTATTGGTGTGTGGTTGCTATTAGCTCCGTGCTTGTGGTCCATTACATTGGCATCCTATCCAGGGTTGCCTGATGGAGAAATCCTTCTCCTTTTCTTTATGGGCGCTTTTTTGATGCGGGCAGCTGGGTGTGCCTATAACGACCTATTGGACAAGACTTATGATGCACAAGTTCAACGGACCTATACACGCCCTATTGCCTCGGGACAGCTTTTAGAGCGTCAAGGTATGCTGTTTTTAGCATTCCTTTTGTCTGTGAGTTTATTAATTCTAGTACAGTTTAACTTTTTCTCTATTGCGCTCGGTTTTACGGCTCTTGTGTTCGTCATGCTTTACCCTCTGATGAAGCGTATAACTTATTGGCCTCAGGCCTTTTTGGGGCTCACTTTTAATTGGGGTGCTCTTTTGGGATGGGCAGTAATTAGAGAAGAACTTTCCTGGGTAAGTATCCTTTTGTATTTAGCCGGAATTTTTTGGACCTTGGGGTATGACACTATTTACGCCCATCAGGATAAAGAAGATGATCTGAGAATAGGTGTAAAATCTTCGGCTTTGAAACTTGGAAAAGATACCCCACAGTTTTTGTGGGTTTTCTACGGGTTTAGCATTTTGTGTTTCTTAGGGGTGGGGATTCTATCTCCTCTTGGAGCACTGTATTATGTGGCAGTGTTAGCCTGTAGCATCCACTTTGCGTGGCAAATTTATACATTAGATATGCAAGATCCTGAGGATTGCTTGAACAAATTTAAGTCTAACAAGTGGGTTGGATTTATGATGTTTGGTGGCATTCTTTTCTCACAGTTTATATAGGATGATAGAATAGTATGGAACAAAGCCAATCACTTGATACGCTACAAAGCCTAATTGAAAAGGCAACAAAGGCTGGAGCGACTGCAGCGGATGCTATTTATGCCCAAGGGGATGCCCTTTCAATACAGTACCGAAATGGGAAATTAGAACAGCTAGAGAGAGCTGAGGGAAATGATATTGGACTGCGTGTTTTCGTAGGCAAGCGACAGGCTGTCGTATCCTCTAGTGACTTTTCCGAGTCTGGATTAACTGATTTGGCAGCACGGGCTGTTTCAATGGCAAAGGTGGTGCCAGAGGATATGTTTTGTGGGCTCGCTGATTCAGGACAAATTGTCGAAACCTTTGTCGATGTGGACAGCTTTGATCCTTTGGTCCCAACTGAAGCTCAACTTATTGAGGCTGTGAAAGAATGTGAACAGTCCGGACTTGCCGTTCAGGGCATTACCGGATCTGAGGGAGCGAGCGCTAGTTGGGGAACAAGTTATGTGACTCTATTGGCCAGCAACGGTTTTGTAGGAAAGCGGCGAGGATCCAGTTGGTCCCTTTCTACGGCATTAATTGCCGGAAAAGGAACGGGCATGGAGCAAGATTATGACTTCTCATCGGCTGTATATGGGCAAGACCTTGAGTCTGCTTCATTATTGGGAAAAAGGGCAGGAGAGAAAACTGTTAAGCATTTAAATCCTCGGCGCATACCAACGACCCGAGCCCCTGTTGTCTTTGATCCAGCGGTGAGTTCAACTCTTTTGGGCAGTTTTGCAGCCGCTATTAATGGAGCCGCCATTGCAAAAGGAACGAGTTTTCTAAGGGATGCGATGGGGAAGCCTATTTTTCACGAGGCAATCCAAATAATAGATGACCCCCATCGAAAAAAAGGAATGCGGTCAAAGGGATTCGATGCTGAGGGCATTGGGACGGAAAAGCGCACCATAATAAAAGATGGCGTTTTACAAAGCTGGATTTTGGATTTGCGTTCGGCACGCCAGCTAAAGTTGAAAACGACTGGAAATGCTTCCCGTGGGCCAAGCAGTGTGCCATCACCTTCTGTTAGCAATCTCTATATGAATCCTGGAAAGATTAAGCCTTCAGATCTTATCAAGAGTCTGGATAAGGCTCTTTATGTGACAGATCTAATGGGCCACGGTGTGAACGGTATCACGGGAGATTACAGCCAGGGAATGCGCGGATACTGGATTGAAAAGGGAGAGATCGCTTTTCCCGTAAGTGAACTGACCATCGCAGGAAATCTTAAAGAGATGTTTGCAACTATGTTGCCCTGTAACGATCTATCTTTCCGGTATGGCATCGATGCGCCGACGGTCCTTATTGAAAACATGATGATCGCTGGAGAATAAGGGCTTTCTTAGGCGGAAAGTTTTTCCAAAAAGTCTTTTATCCCCCCGTCATTCCAGTCGATGGGACCTTCCAGGCGGCCAATTTCTTTTCCCGCTTTGTTAAGGAAAACAGTTGTCGGAAGGCCTCGAATTTTCATAGCGGCCATGAATTGGCCTTTCAGATCATGATATGAGGTGAGCGTAATTTTATTTTCTGTGAGAAAGGGCGCGATCATCTCAGGTTTGAAATCTTCAGATATCAGGACTCCCCGTATGTTTTTTGATGATGCGCAAAAGCTTTGGAAGGAAGACAGCTCATTGCGACAAGAAGGACACCACGTGGCCCAAAAATGGATGATTGTTGGTTGGTCCTTAAGGGTTTGCAAAGCAACCTCATGGCCCTGTAGATCTCGAACTTTCGTTATGGGCAGTTCTTTTGGGGCAAAGCTGATGATCTTCTTCGAGAGCAAAGACTCAGAATTAACGCTGGCAATGGGGAAAAGGCTCAGTATAATGGCGACGGAATAAACATATTTTATGAGGGACATTTTGCATCTCTCTTTAATGATAATGGAACGATGACCGAGCGGAGTATATCTATGAAAAGGCCTGCATACAAATGGATTCTAATGGGATTATTACTTGCAGTTGTGGTGGCTTGTGGGAAAAAAGGACCTTTAGAACAACCTGCAGATGTTGAGACAGATTATCCCCGGAACTATCCTTCGCAGGAATAGAAGCGCGCGAGTAAGCCTTTATATCCAAACTTTACACTGCTGCGGCCAAACTTTTTTTCCTAGCCCTGGATTCCCTTTGGAATATATAGAGACCACTTGCAATGATGATCGCAGATCCCGTGAGTACATCAGAAGTGGGAACTTCTCCCCAGAATAGATAGCCGAATAGGACTCCCCATAGCATGAGCGTATAGATCATGGGGGAAAGTGATGAGGCTTCGGCGTTTCTAAAGGCATGGGTGATAAACACTTGTCCGATGCCACTACCAGCAGAAACACCTATGAGGCGTAAAAGATCTTCTTGGCTTGGAGTAACCCATCCAAGACTAAGGGCAAAGGTGCTTGCGATAAGGGAGTACAGAGCATAGTAGAATACAATTGTTGTATTAGAGTCCGATCGACTGAGTATTCTTCCATAAATCATGACAATAGCATCTATGAAAGCACCAAGGAGGGCTGCTGCGGCACCAACACCTACTAAAGCAAGTACGCCATTTGTCGGCTGTACTATAAGTAAGATCCCTGCAAATCCTATAAAGAGTGCTCCCCATCGGTGCCATCCTACGTGTTCTTTTAGCAGAGGGATTGAAAGAAGTGTCACAAAGAACGTGCCAGAGAAACTAAGGGCTGAAGCTTCAGCAAAGGGAAGCAATTTAAAAGCGAGAAAGATAAAGAAAAGGGAGATGGCGCTTAAGAACCCTCTGATTACGTATACGCGCATATGAACAGTCTTAAGGGTCGCTTTTGTCCCTTTTATTCCTTTTGAAAGTAAAAGGTACAAACTCAAAGGAATAAAGAAAAACAAACTGCGAAAGAAAAGAATTTCTCCAATTGGATAATTGGGAGCAGTTTCTTTTACAAAGGCATTAGAACAAGCGTAACAAAATATCCCAAGCGACATGAACACAATGCCCAAAGTAGAATTGTTTGAAGTTGATCCTGACGGAGAGTTCCGTTGAACGGAGTCTCTTGCTAAAACTTTTGCTTGTGCCATTTAAGTGCTCACACTATCGTTGATTTGTTGTGTTTGTGGCCTTCCACGGCGATTTTGTCAAGGCTCAGGGCGAATAATGTACTCTAAACAGGGAAAAAGAATTGTCAGAAAACCAATCCATCCTTAGAAAGCGACTTTTGTATAAAGCAACTCATCGAGGAATCAGAGAAGCCGATGTACTTATTGGTGCATTTGCAAAGGAAAATATCCACAAAATGGTAGAATCTGAGCTCTCAGAATTCGACAAACTGTTGGATGAATCGGATGTGGAAATATTAGCTTGGGCTATGGATCAGAGCAAAATAACAGAGCCGAAATATGGTGCAGTTTTGCAACAGTTTTGCCACTTTATTAATCAAAAATTAGGGGGGGTGAAAAAACTATATTGAAAGTCGTAACAACCTGAATTACGATCTAAACAATAAGAATAAGAAAAAGAAGAATAAAAATAAAATGTTCCGGGAGTAAGGTATAGAAATCTGGGAGTTTTGTGCAGGTGTATCCTGCAATATGCGGATAGTATCCGCGCTGGGCCTTTATTTTTTAAATGTTTTTCATCTATTTTGATGAAGTGGTTGAGTGCTAGAGCGAATGGATGGAGTATATGTTAAGTACTCTTCATTGCATGGTTTCAATAATCTGAAGATACTGGTGAGCGGCGTTTAGGTCGGTGGTGCGAGTCGTCCGGGATGGATCTCTCGTGCGTCATTCTATGGCAATTTCATCGTTCTTACGTTATAGGGTTGCAAGCATATATGAGCCGCTAGGCAGTTTTGGGTTTTTTTATCAGGAATTCATTGCTGCGATTTAAGTTCCCATATAATACAGGGCAATCGGTTTAAGATGATGACTCATCACGTAAGATGACGACTCCGGATGTTTAAAGGAGGCGGGACTGCACCCATGCAAGTCTATGGTTGTGTTTTGATAAGTCCAAGGGATTCCTGCTCCTTGAGACGTATTTTATTAAACTTTTTCTTCACCATTGGACGTGTCTTTAGGAAAGATTCAATCCACTCGAGTACTGTGTGCATTAGCTCCATATTGCATTGGGCCGAACAATCTATTTGCTCGCGAGTAACCGGTTTGGGATCCGCTTCAGTACTGCACTTCTTCACTTTTGCACAGTTTGCCACGAAAGTTTGTAAGGCCTTATGTAGCTCTGAGGAGTTATGTTCGTTGTTTGCAAAATCCGAAAGGGCCGGAGATGGTGCTGTCCCCAGGCAAATTCCCATAGCTAGTGCTACATACAGAACTATACGTTTTGTAGTGCCTCTTTCATCGACACAGACACTCTTACCAGAATCAGTCATTTTATTTTCTCCATACTTTGTATTCTTTCTAACATCATTTTGCTTCGATGTTAAACAAAATCCATCTTGTCTCATCGCCCAAAATTGATTAAAATATGGGCAATAATAAAAATAAATCGATCTGGGAGATCACGTGAAAATCTGGGAGTTTCGCAGGCAAGCCCTGCAGTATACGGAATGTTTCCGTTTTTGGATCTTTATAGTTTGCTTTGTGCTGGTCATGGTGACTTGTATTGGTGCCCAGGTGGGGCGCGCCAATGAATCCCAAGGGCAAAAATGGACGGCTCAAGCAATATTGGATTTAAAAGCAGGAACTCAAAGGAATATAGGCCAGGTTGGCCTGAGGATGCCTTTGACTCAAAATAATAATTCTATGCTTTTTACGGATTTTAGATTTGTAGCTGATACGAAAGATGAAGCTGAAGGAAACTTTGGCCTCGGATATAGATTTATACAGGGCGACTGGATCTATGGAGGGTATGGTTTTTTCGATCGGCGAAAATCACAATTTGGAAAATATTTTTCACAGATAACCGTTGGGGCTGAAGCCTTGAGCACCACTTGGGAAGGGCGCCTTAATGGCTATATTCCCTTGTCGAGCCGTAAACTCGTGAATACGACTCGGGTTGAGACAGGCGAGACCCGATTCATCGGTTTTAATCAGTTCATTTCCATAGCAGACGAGAATACATACGATGTGCCTCTGGGGGGTGGTGATGCAGAGGTAGGCTACCAGCTTATAGAGGGATTGCGCTTTTATGGGGGTGGATACCACTTTGTAGGAAAAGATGCACCTTCCATAACAGGTGTACGAACGAGACTTACTTATGATGTTACGGAATGGCTTCGACTTGAAGGAGATGCTCAGACAGATAACATTCGTAACGCCGTATACTTTGCAGGCGTCCGTGTTACGGTTCCACTAGGTGATGTTGCCAAGAGTAAGCTGACAAGCGTCGATCGACTCATGGATCGCCCTATCGTTCGAGATGTTGATATCGTTGTGGTGAAGTCTAATAATAAAGGGGAAGGTATACTCACCAAACTTCCCGGAGAAGTTCTCTTCTTGAAAGAGGCAGAGAATGCTGTTGCGCCTCTAGATGCTGATGGGAGTGCCGAAAAACCTCTAAACCCTAATGCCCCAAGCCATTCTCAAAAATTAGCGGATTTAAAAGCGAGTGGAAAGTTTCCACATTATGTAAATTTGGTTGTTGATCGCAGCAGAAAACCTATCCAACAGTTCCGAGCGGTGGTTAGGAAAATTCAGAAAAAGGAAAAGAAGAAGCTTGTGGATGCCGTGGGTGTAGTGCAGGCAAAGCTGTTACGGGCTAAATATGAGGAAAAAGAGGATTCTCACACCTTGTACGTATTTAAAACGGCTAGAGGTAATAGAAGCATTGTTAATAAAAGAGAGGTACCTAAAGAAAAAATAGGTAAGTTTAGTGTGGCAGCAGATTATTCCGATGGAAGAGTCTGGGAAGTAAGGCCAAAGAAGAGAAAGAAGAAGCAAAATATTCCTGGCGTCAGAAATAATCCAAGGGAAAGAGTAGAACTGAGAAAAAAGATACGTGAGACAACAAACGGGCAGAAAAGAGCGGCTATGAAATACACAGAAGTTGTCTATCTAACGGGCCCAAGTGGTGAAGAAATAGACAGATTAAAACTCAAAAGAGGGCACCGGTGGAAACAAGTTCGAAAATTTGTTTCACGCCAAGCTCTTTCTGGTATGGTTAATAGATAAACCCTTAAATCTGGGGAATAGACCTAGATATATGAATTTTTTTTGTATATCGTAAAAAATACGATATTTACATATTCTATACAGGCGTAATATTTTCTGAGATAGTAGGAAGTCGTGTGAGAAGAGTCTGGGAAGGGTATGTGATGGAGGAATCGGGTTGTAATGAATTTGAGAAAGAATGATCCTTTACATTACAGTAAGTCCGTTGTTGAGAGGTTCTCTGAGGCTGCTGCGCCTATTTTGGAGGCTGTAAATCTTACCCACTTTATCTATATTAACTTAGTTGATACTCAAAAAAGATTATATCTTTCCAATGATCATGAGTGGATTGAGAACTATCTGCAGCATGAATTGTATGAAGATCGTAAACATGAAGTAGCTGCCATTCAACCTGGCGACAGGTCTAGGTACGCTTTTTGGGACAGTTATGAAAATGATAGGGTTTTTAGTGCGTGCCATTCTTTCGGTATGTGGAACGGATTTATAATATATGAAGGGAATGAAATATTCAGCTTTGCAACAAAAAGAGAAAATGAAAATGTTGCAAATCATTATTTGAAGAACGTAGATCTATTAGAGAGATTTGTCCTGTATTTTAAAAATAGATGTCAGGATATTTTAGATGTTTCAAATGAGGATAAATTAATCGTTTCAAAGGGGAAGAAAAAGCAACCGAATAAAGTTGTGGAAGAGGTTCCGAAAAAGGATGTATTTGCTGAACGTACTAAGGTTGATACCTTGAAAATAAGTATTGCAAAGGCAATTCCTGAAAAGGACAAATTTATTAGGTACAGAGAAGCAGAAGCAATTTACTTCCTCTCTCGAGGTCGGACGATGAAGGAAACGGCGTTCTGCATGAGTCTATCTCCTAGAACCGTAGAAAAGTACTTAGAGAATGTTAGATCGCGTCTGGAATGTTTTTCCAAGTCTGAGCTAATAGAAGTTTTCCTGAAAAATAAGCTTCAGAACTATTTCATAGGTGATACACAACTCGTGGGTATTTAGGATTCGGAGGCACTATTTTACGGCTATGATGCCTACGCTCTCTCTCCCATCAAACTGAGCATCTTCCGGGAATGCGGTTTGGGCAATATAATCTATTTTTTCAGTTTTAAATTGACTAGCTTCAAAGGCTTTTCCGAGAGTATTGATATCAAGGAAATTGACTTTGGTAGGAATCTCCTTAGCCCGTGCGCCAACATACTTTGCTGTATCTTCTATATATCCAGGCCAGGGAGTGTTTTGCTTTACTCGATCCTCATAAATAGGGTGAAATCCTTTCAAGATACTCAAGTACGGAGTATCGGCAACAAAGAAGAACTTTCCACCTGGTTTCAGGAGAGCATAGGCATATTCAATGGCTCCTTGCAGTTTCTCAGGCGGTAATAAATGGAGAACCCTACAGGCCAAAATGCCGCCAAATGAATCTTCAGGAAAATTGCATTCCTCAGGAAAAGCGCCAGGGCACAATGTTACTTTTTCTTTCGAGCGATCGGATAGTTTATCTTTAAAGATTTTCAGATGTTCGTGACACAAATCATTCATAAAAACGTTATCATTTTTTTCTACGAGATATTGGGTGGTTACCCCATAAGCTGCCCCAATTTCTAAAACCGGCAAGTTAATGGTGCTAGCATACTCAATGAACTCTTTACTGTAGGCATCTGGCTCCGTAGTCATATATCCCATTTTATTCAATGTATTAACGAACATGTATAAGATCCCTTTTTAAAAATAATTCACTCGATTTCTATAAATTTTACGCAATTTTATCATAAGGCTCTCCTTGAACAAGAGACGTTTCTTCTCTCTCCGTTACGTCAGTACTTTCGGGGAAGAAACGCAATAGATTTTTCTTTTTGATTACAATAAGGGACAATAGCCCTATTATGGCGCTTGCCAGCATATAAAGAGTGGGGCCAAAATGGGTGTTTATTCTATAAGAAAGTAAGGAAATCACCAGAGGAGAGCAGCCTCCAAATACAGCGAGCCCAAATGAAAAATTGAATGAAATCCCAGTGTATTTACTTTTGGTGGGAAACAGCGAAAAGGTCAAAAGATTGGAAGGAGCAATAAAGCTAGCAGCTAGGGTAGCAAGTATTGCTTGACCAAAAAACACACCGGCAGTGGTCCTCAGAGACAATAGGTAGAATATTGGATACGCTAAGACTATGCTAGATATGGCAACAGAGACCATCAACTTGTAGGGCCCAATTCGATCGGTTAGCATCCCCATAAAAGGCGTTATAAGCATATATAAGAAAACAGCCCCCATGTTGGTGATGAGAGCTATGTTTTCCGGAATGAGCAGCACTTTCGTTAGAAAGGCATTTAGCCCCACGAGTGTTAAGGACAGAAATCCCATACACCACCCAATTCCTATGGTGCATAAAGATGTCGTGGTTTCTTCAAGTAGAACATTTTTTATGGGAACACTAACGGTGCGCCGTTCGCTTTTTAAGCGGTTAAATGCTGGTGTTTCGTCCAGATTATTTCTTATGTACATGCCAACAATAGCGATAGCAACTCCAAAGAAGAAAGGAATTCTCCATCCGTGGGGGTCTAGCCCTGAGCGTGTACAAAGATACGCCAAACAAGCAGCTAAAAAGAAACCAATAAGGGCAGAAGCACTTATGAGGGAGCTGTAGAGACCGTTTCTTGAAGAATCTGTATTATGTTCAATAAAGAATATTGCGGAGCCGTTGTATTCTCCCCCTGTACAGAGCCCCTGCATGAATCTAAAGGTGATTAACAGGATAGGCGCCATCATGCCAATGCTATGGTAAGTAGGAAGAACTCCAATCAGGAGAGTTGGAATAGACATCAAGAAAACGGATAGAAACAAAGCCCTTTTTCTTCCGAGTTTATCTCCAATGTGTCCGAATAAAAGAGCCCCTATAGGGCGTGCTAGAAATCCTACTGCAAACGTTCCCAGGGTTGCGACGATAGATAGGATCGGAATATCCGTCGGGAAAAAAAGATATGACATCACAGGCGCTACGAAACCAATCAATCCCAGATCATAATATTCCAGAATGTTGCCTACCATTGCAGCGCGTAATATTTTTTTATTATTCATATTATTAGACATAACATGCGTCTCCTTCTTGTGTGGGAGTGGATGTTTTTTTTACACAGTTGAGATTCTGATCTTGGAGGGAGGAACTAAATGATTTGAGGACATTTAAATTATAAATTTTTGCAAGGGGAAGAGATTTCTTGTCACATGTGGTTTTGAGTAGCAGAGCTAAACCAGTCTCACAAGGAGGCCCTGATGAATTTAACTTCTGCTGTTGTTTTCGAACTATATACGTAAAACTCATGTGGGACGATTTTGCGTTCTGTATTTAAATTAACCCAACGATAACCAAGCTAGCTAACCCCCCATCAGATTCTCGTCGCTCCCACGCGTACTTTATATACACCCAAATCGTATCTCAGGAAATCTCCTTTGTAAAGGGCTACATCTGGATCAAAATTCTGCATAAAGAATATAAATAGGCATGAGTTTAATTTTGTTTTGTAATGTCTTTCTGGGTGTTGTATTTCCTGTGTTTTTTTGCCAATATCTTCCTGTTAGGAACTATAACAATGTCCTGTTTCCGTAATGAAGATTGCTAATACGTTGATCATTTTTCAGCTTCAAGCCCTTGAAGATAACTATATTTACGTAATTCATGATGAAGCGAGCGGAGAAACAGTTGCAATTGATCCATCAGAAGCTGCACCAGTTTTAAAACTTTTGACTGAAAAAAATTGGACACTTACCAAAATCTTAAATACCCATCATCACTGGGATCACGTGGGGGGGAACCTAGAACTCAAAAAGGCAACCGGCTGTATGATTATTGGGTCTTACTATGATAAGGATCGTATTCCGGGGCTTGATGAGACGGTCATTGAGGGAGACTTAATTCACATTGGGAAGCATACGGCTAAAATCATAGAAATCCCGGGGCATACTTTGGGACATATTGCATTTTGGTTTCGTGATGCCAAGACATTGTTTTGTGCTGATACACTTTTTTCTCTCGGCTGTGGCCGGCTCTTTGAAGGAACGCCAGAACAGATGTGGCAGTCTCTCCATAAACTGCGTTCTCTCCCCGATGATACAATGGTTTACTGCGCCCACGAATATACCGAAGCCAATGCGCGTTTTGCTTTAACCATTGAACATGAAAACGTGACGCTCCTCAAAAGGGCTCACGACGTGAAAGCGTTGAGAGCAACTGGCCAGCCGACTGTTCCGTCCCTTCTGGGTGAAGAAAAGGCGGCTAATCCCTTTTTGCGGGCCGATGCACCAGAGATTCAAAAGGCGGTTCATCAAATAGGAGATACCATTGGCACTTTTGCCAAGCTTCGGAAGATGAAGGATGATTTTTGAGTCAAATATCCTCTTTCAATATGGATTTTGAAGCTAGGCATGATCTCACAATTTTTTCCTTAAATTGTTAGGCAAAGTAGGCTAATAATACG
Source organism: Alphaproteobacteria bacterium (assembly GCA_018662925.1). Taxonomy (NCBI): domain Bacteria; kingdom Pseudomonadati; phylum Pseudomonadota; class Alphaproteobacteria; species Alphaproteobacteria bacterium. The sequence goes on from JABJFC010000082.1 coordinate 33,777, forward strand.
GGATTAATTCAGCGGCTAGGATACCATGTCTCTCAAGAAAAATGAAAACCATTCCATGAACCCCATTTTACATGGGGGCGTTCCAGAAGGGTACGAGCCTTTTGTTTTGGAAAAACTGGTGCGTGAGCAAAAGAAGTCCGTTCTGTTTATTCTGAGAGACGATCGGCGCATGGAGGAGGTTAAGCGTGTGCTGAGTTTCTTCACCCCAAAACTTAGGGTTGTGGAGTTTCCTGCCTGGGACTGTGTCCCTTATGATCGTGTTTCCCCAAGGGCTGATCTTATGGCGCGGCGATTGGAAACGCTGACAATGATTGCCGATGGGCAGCTGTCTGAGCCCTTTATTTTGCTGACAACAGTGAATGCGATTTTGCAGAGAGTGCCCCCGAAGGAAGTATTTAAGGGGGTTAGCCTCTGTCTTCGGCGAGGAGATACCTTTTCTAGTGATAAATTGATTGAATTTTTTGCTAGCAATGGTTTTTTGCGAGTGGAAACAGTGCGAGAGCAGGGGGAGTTTGCCGTTCGGGGCGGCATTATGGACTTATTTTCTCCGGGTCAGGATAAACCCATCCGTTTAGATTTTTTCGGAGATGACATTGAAAGTATTCGCTCCTTTGATCCCATGACTCAGCGTTCTCTGGAAACTTTGGAGAGTCTAACCCTCAAACCCGCCAGTGAAGTCCTGGAGAGTCGGAAGGATATTTCTCGATTTAGATCCCAGTATGGGGAACTTTTTGGCAGTAAGGCAGCCAATGATCCTCTTTATGAATCGGTCAGTGCTGGAAAGCATTTTCCGGGGCAAGAACACTGGTTGCCTCTTTTCTACCAGCATATGTCTACCATATTTGATTATGTGCCGGATGCTTGTCTTATTTGGGACTATCAGTGGGAAGTGGCAGTACAGGCACGCTTGGAACAGATTCAAGATCACTACGAGGCACGTGTTGAGTTTTCAAAGGTGGAAGAATCAACGTATCGTCCCTTGCCTTCAGAGTATCTCTATTTGAAATCTGACGAGTTGCTTCCTGGAATAGCCATTTCACCTTTTGCTGCAGGGGAGGAGGACTCTGCCCCAATGGACATGGGAGGACGGCCCATACATGCTTTTTCCACAGCACGCATTTTGGCAGAGTCCCGGGGAGAAAAAAGGACCCTTCTGGAAGAAGTATTGAAATTTTGTGGGGAGCAAATTAAAGAAGGACGCCGTGTTCTTATGACGGCTTTGAGTGATAAATCTGCTCGCCGACTGCAGGATCTTTTTAAGGAACGAGATTTGGCACAACTTATGCCAGTAGGGACTTTCAAAGATTTGATGGGTTTGCCCCAGAAATCCATTGGCGTTACCGTTTTAGAGTTAGAAAAAGGGTTTCTTGCTTCCAATCTATGTGTTCTCACAGAGCAAGATATTTTTGGCGAAAGGCTTATCCCTCTGAGCCGCACTAAAAAGCAGAGCGCAGATAAGTTATTGGAAGAGCTTTCCAGTTTTTCCGAAGGGGACTATGTGGTGCACATTCAGCATGGAATTGGCAAATACGAGGGATTGGAGACTTTACAAGCCGGGGGCACTCGACACGATTGTTTGAAGGTCTTGTATGATGGAGATGACAAACTTTTCGTGCCCGTGGAAAATATTGATGTTCTTTCCCGGTATGGTTCGGAAGACACTCAGGTCAAGTTAGATCGCTTGGGCGGAGCAGGTTGGCAGATGCGAAAGGCCCGTGTCAAAAAGCGTATCAAGGAGATTGCTGACAAATTGATGAAAATTGCGGCCGAGCGTCAGTTGCGCAAAGCGACGGCTGTTTCAAAACCCTCTGGGCTATATGAGGAATTCTGCACACGTTTTCCTTTTCCGGAAACCGATGATCAATTCCGTGCCATCGAGGAAACCATCGAGGATATTGCCAAAGATGTTCCCATGGATCGTTTGATCTGTGGGGATGTGGGCTTTGGAAAGACAGAAGTTGCTTTGCGGTCAGCCTTTGTGGTTGCTGCTATGGGCAAACAGGTGGCTATTGTTGTGCCGACGACGTTGTTGTGTCGGCAACATTTTAAGTCTTTTAAAGAGCGATTTGTAGGCTTTGGCTTGCGGGTGGAACAAATTTCACGCTTGGTAACGCAAACCCAAGTAAGCAAAATTAAAAAGGAAGTAGAAGAGGGGTGCGTGGACATTCTGGTGGCCACTCAGGGTATATTTTCAAAATCCACCAATTTTAAGAATCTAGGCTTGTTAGTCGTAGACGAAGAGCAGCATTTTGGTGTGGTCCAAAAGGAGCGCCTTAAGGAACGCTACCCCAATGTTCATGTACTGACTTTGACGGCAACGCCCATTCCTAGGACACTTCAAATGGCGCTGACAGGGGTTCGTGAAATGAGCCTCATTGCAACGCCGCCTATTGATCGTCTCGCAGTGCGGACATTTGTCATGCCATTCGACGGAATGATCCTTCGAGAGGCAATTTTGAGAGAACAGCATCGGAACGGGCAGGTGTTTTATGTGTGCCCTCGCATCCAAGATTTGGGGGCCATTAAGATGAAGTTGTCCAAGATCGTACCGGAGGCAAAAGTTGCCATGGCCCATGGTCAAATGCCTTCTCGCCAATTGGAAGATGTTATGACAGGGTTTTACGACGGAAAGTATGATGTCCTGTTGTCGACAAACATTATTGAATCAGGGATTGATATCCCGACGGCTAATACTCTTATTGTCCATCGAGCTGATATGTGGGGGTTGGCCCAGCTTTACCAGTTGAGAGGGCGGGTAGGGCGCTCAAAGTTGAGGGCGTATGCTTATTTGACGATAACAGCCGGGAAGAGCCTTACCAAATCAGCCCAGAAACGGCTGGAAGTGATGCAAACTCTGGACGGATTGGGGGCGGGATTTTCACTTGCCAGTCACGATTTGGACATTCGTGGTGCTGGAAATTTGGTGGGTGAGGAACAGTCTGGTCATGTAAAGGAAGTGGGCGTAGAGCTCTATCAGCATATGTTGCAGGAGGCAGTCCATAGCCTTAGAGAAACGCAGACCGATGAACCTATAGATGAAGGGCTTTCACCTCAAATAAACTTGGGAGTCTCCATCATGATTCCGGAAAACTATGTGTCCGATTTGGGGCTTCGCATGGGGTTGTACCGTCGTTTGGGGCATTTGAAGGAACCAGAAGCAATTCAGCATTTCCAAGAGGAACTTCAAGATCGATTTGGCGACGTGCCTGAAGAAGTAAAGAACCTTCTCAATGTGGTGCATTTAAAAAATTTGGCAGTAAGGGCTGGTGTAGAGAAGATTGATGTAGGCTCCAAAGGAGTGGTCATTGCATTTTACAAGAATATGTTTGACAATCCTTTGGGGTTGGTCGAGTTCATCAATGACCAAAAAGGCACTGTCAAGCTGCGTCCTGATCACAAGCTGGGGGTGTTGCGAGCGTGGGCTAGTACAGAAGAACGCATGGCTGGGCTCGAGTCCTTACTGAAGAGATTAGGCGATTTCAGAAAAAGTGAAGAAAAAAAACATGAAGCAGCAAACTAGAATTCTGACGACCATAATGGCTGGGAATGCCTTAGAATTCTACAACTTTGCTGTTTATGTTTTATTCATTCCGGTTATTGGGCCCCTGTTCTTTCCTTCAGAAGACCCTGCGGTCTCTGCCATGGGAAGCATCATGGTTTATTCGGTGGGGTATTTATCCCGTCCCTTTGGAGGCCTATTGTTCGGTCATATTGGGGATCGGTATGGGCGTCGTAAGGCTCTTATGCTAAGTGTTTCCTTTATGGCTGTTCCAGCTCTTGTGATCGCTTGTTTGCCCACCTATGGGACAATTGGATTCATGGGGCCAGTTATTTTAACAATTTGCCGCCTTTTTCAGGGCTTTTCCTTGGGCGGAGAATATCATGGGGCCTCGATTTTTGTCATTGAACACGGAGAAAGATCCCGAGGAGGCTTTGCAGGGAGTGTGATTTTGGCTTCTTGTTACATGGGCGTGCTACTAGCAACCATTGTTGCTACCACATTTAATAAATTTTGGTTCCCTGAATGGAGCTGGAGGATCCCTTTTTTGGTGGGTTTTTTAAATGGTTTTATGGTTTTGTATATTCGTTATAGGATGACGGAAACCCCCAGGTTTCTTGATTATATAAAGAAGGAGCGTCCAAAGAGCATCCCCATATTGGCTATTTTTAAAGCCAATCGGAAATCCCTCATGTGTGGCGTTTTTGTGGCCTGTGCCTCTGGGGTCATGGGGTCTACCATGGGGTATATGAGCACCTTTCTTGTTATATTCAAGGGTTGGGATGTCTTTCATGCTGTCATGGTTGTGGGACTTGGGTGCCTTGTTTATATAGGACTGCCACCTATTATTGGACGTCTCTCCGATCGACTTGGGGCTCGGCGCGTTATGCTTTGTGGTCTGACGTGCGTTTTTCTGTTTTCTTTTCCCGTTTTTTATATGTTTTCAACGGGAATTCCCCTATGGGTTTGCCTGGGCCAAGTCCTATGGTGCTGCGGAACCAGTGTATTTGAAGCCCCCCTTAATAACTTTTTGAATCAACTATTCCCAGTATGGTCCCGATATAGTTCGATCGGTGTTACATACTCTATTGGGATTGTCATTTTTGCAGGTCTTAACCCCCTCATTTTAACTTATACGGCCCAGAGTTCCTCGTATGTAGAGTCATCTGTCGTTTGGATAAGTTTTCCATTGTTTTTAGGTTTTTTAGGGACTTATTTTTCCAAAGGATTGAATGGGAATAGATAGACGACAGAAAGGGAAGGCAATATAACTGAACCGATCTTGTAGAAGTTTCTATTTTTATCCTCTAGCATCTCGCATTTGACATCCACTTGAAGGTGGATCCCGCGCTCATAAGAAATTCTAAGGCGCACCTTCGGTTTGCCAAGAATTCCTAATGGCCGGGAAGACGGTTGTGGGGCCAGATCAAAAAAACCTTGAAAATGACAAGAAAGTTGTATATATTAACTATTCAATTAAATCAAAGTATTTGTAAGGTTAAATTTATGAATAGTAAATTAAATATTGTTGAACCTGAAATTGAACTAATGTCTGGGGAAGCGTCATTAGTTAATCATCGGGTTGATGAACTTACAAGAAATTTTGCCTCTCAGCTAGAGAAGCACGGCATTATGCACTTTTCGTATACACTGCTTCATGGAGATGGTTCGTCTCAGTTTTATTTCAATGATAAAAAGTGGGGCAAGCGTATGATTGATGACGAATGTCATAAGGAAGATGCCCTGGTTCAGTATTGTCTCTCAAAGAATTCTTCATTTGTGCCATGGGATCTGCTTGCCATGAATAAACAGCAAAAGGAAATATTTGATGAACGTCAAAACGTTCATAAAAAGTATAACGGAGTAGCTGTCTCGCTTATAAAAACAGATACACCTCTTATGTTCGCTCTTTCCACTGATTCAAAGGTTTTTGATTTACCCCATTATCTTGCGAAGCACAAAGATGTCATCAGAGATAGTGTGGACTTCATCAAAGGTATACATCGTGACCAACGCGTTAAAAAGCTTTTGAGTTCAGCCTTTCTAGAGGAAGATGGATTTGTACCTGAAAAGTCTGGTATTTTACACTAACAATTGTGCATTTTGCGATGCCAGACGATAGGAATAATGCTCTGTATCTTTGAGGCACTAAAGTTAGTTTTCGATTGGGTGTTGTGGTTGAAGCTATTAAAGACAAAGTTTTCACTGTCATTAGCTTTCTCTAAGGTCCTAATAAGGATTTCACCGGTTTTTGTCTCGATAATACAGTGATTGTCTAGCGCATGATGAAAATCGCTTTTGATGAGTTTAAATCCACCGACGTAATCACCTGGAGCATAAAGAGGAAGCATGAGCTCATCTTGAACCATGCGTACTTCGGCGTCATCGTTTGTTTCTCTGAAATTATTAACTTCCTTGAGGATTTCAATTTCATGAGCAATTTCTTCATTTTTGCTCATCAAAAAATCGTCCAGCGACTTTTCAAAAAAGTCTGAGTATGAATTACAATGTTCAGCTGAAGCAAAATTCTCTACAGAATCATTTACCATTTTTTCTCTCTCCCCATAAGAGCAATTACTAAATCTCATTTTTATTGCTGTGCTGGATTTTTCCAATTATGCACAATCTTTTTTTTATTGTTTCTAGCATACGTCTACATATAAGGAAAGAGGAATAAATTAAAAAATTAAAAAGCCCAATGAACTGAAGGGGATACTTTAGAACAGCCCCTTTAGTAATCCCTCAACAGCCTTAACCGGGTCGGGAGCTCCTTGACGTTGTGAAGGTGATGTGCCCTTGGAGCCGCCAGGTGCTGCTTTTTTGCCTCCTCCAAGTCCTATATCTTCTAGAGGCCCGAGAAGGCTATCCAAAAGTTTCCCGCCTGTTTTTTGCAAAACGGCATTTTGTAGTTTGCTTGAATCTACGGAATATCTCGGGGCATCAAGTTTTCCCTGGGCAAGCACTGTGACGGGTGGTAGATCTTGGGCCTTCTTTAAGGCAATGGAACTTTTCACATCCAGGAACCATTGCGGGAAATTAACGACAATGCTGCTGCCCCATTGAGTGACACATCTTCGGAGTCTAGATCAATCCTCTGGCTTCTTAGGACGCCATCTTTCAAGAGAAAGTCAATTTTCAATGAACTGATTCTCGTTTCTCCACGGCTTGTTAGGGCATCAAATATACCTACGACACCGGAAATAACGTCGGATTTTTTCAAAGCACTGACGAAAGCGTCCACATTCACGCCAAGGGCTATGTTGTTTACTGAGATATCAGCAGCTCCACTGGAGGCCGCTACCATATCATAGACGCTCTTTCCCTTGGCATTAGCTTTCATGCTGGCGTTTATAGTACCGCCTCTTATGTATTCTCTCGCCGCCTGGGGTAACGAGGAGGCTGCCGCCTCGGGGAGACTCACATTCTTGATGGACAAATCAGTTGTTAAGTTATTATTGGAAGAGGCTAGCTTTACGTTGCCGCCAACGGACCCTCCATAGGCACTTGCGTCCAGGGAAGAAACACCTAAAGTCCCATTGGCAATTTTTATGGGTAATTTAACTTGGGTCAGTTTAAAGCCTTTGACCAGTAGGTTCTTTAACATCAGATCCACATCCACATCGGCAATGCTAAGGGCTGATAGATCTAGAGGCGTTCTAGGTAACGGTGACTGATGGGTTGGTGGCCCATTTCGGGTGAGATGAAATAGAGGCACGCCATCAGACCTGTAAGCAACGGCTACGGATAAGTCTTCAAGGTCCATATAGGCAAGAATTGGATCCAAGTTGACTTGCGAGGATTCAAGCTTGCCTTTCAGAGTGGGCTTGCCGCTCTTTAGGGATAGATCCAGTTTGCCTTTTAAATCGATCCCCATTAGATCACTGTTTAAGAGGGTTAGGGTGGCAGATTGGGGCGTGCCTTTGACTTGGCTCTTGAGAGAGACGCGGTCGATTTTTAGGGGGGTTCCCGTAATCTTAGACAGTGCCAGTTTATTTACGGCAAGTGCAAAGTCGTAGGAAAGCTTGTTTGGATCAAAAGTTCCCTTTACTTGGATGTCTCCCCCAAAGGCTTCTATGGACCCTTTCATATAATTTTCGCTGCTCTTTTCATTTGATTTCAGTACGACCATAAGATTGAGAGGGGTTTTGTACTCAGAAGCTCCAACCATTCTTAACCAAGGGCCCACATCGCTCATTTTGAGGCCAAGGTTAGTATCACCTGTTGAGAGTACAAATCCAAATTTGCCAGTGAGAGAATTTTGTCCCAAGGAAAGAGATACACTGTTTGCGGCAATTCGTTTCGCACTCACATCTAGTGAAGTCGTTACTGATAATGGCGCAGGTATTTTGAAGCCTTTATCCACAATAATCCAGTTTAAGAAGGCTTGAGGATCTTTGGAGGCTATCTTCATTTGTCCTTTGAAATTTCCTTCAGGGTAAACAGTTCCATTTGTCACGACTTTTAAGGCCGCATTACCATCGCTAATAGTAAGTTCCTTCGACACCTTTTTAGATTCGATTCCGTATTTGAGGGATCCCTTAATACTGAGTCCTCCCATTGCTATAGCAATATTTGGAAGGTCCACGGTTTTAGGGCTTGCTGTTATTTTGCTTGAGAAGGTTCCGCCTTTTTTAAAATCTAAAGTCTTGTTTGGAAGCTCAAGGGTAAGAGGTGCTTTGAATGAGGAGCTCTCAAGTGTGCCAGTCATAGTCAGGGAGGCCATCTCGATGGTACCTTTCAGGTCCATGGTTCCCATATCAAACTTTCCTTGCTTGATGGATAGACTAGAGGAAAGTGGAATATTCTTTTCATCAAGTTTTCCCACAGAGGATGTGAATGATAAAGCCATGCCGGCAACACTAAGGTTTCCTTTTAATTTGAAAGGGCCTTGTAAGGAGTCTAGATCTCCTTTCAGATTAAAACCCTCAAGGGACTGATACGAACCCTTTTGGAGATCACTGAAGGTGAGAGTGCCATCGGATATAATCAAATTGTGAAGGGCCGCAGCAATCATTGAAGCGTCTTGAGGGGGTGCTTTTTCTTCCGAAGTGCTTATTTCTTTTGGCGCCGGTTTATCCTTGGCTTTGGGCATAAGATCCCAGTTTTGACGTCCGTCTTTCAGGGTTTCCAAGTGAATAGTCGGCTTGACCAGTTCAAGGGACGAGATGCCTATTTCCCCTTTAAAAAGGTTGAAGAGGGAGAGACTCAGGTCCAGAGATTTCAGCTGGACCATATATTGTTCTTTGCCGCCTGGAAGGTTAGAGAGTTTTACATCTCTTACCATCACCGTTGGTGTTGGGAGAAGAGCAATGCGAATGGGGCCATCGATCTTCAGATCTCGGCCGGTGGCTTCCTTAACTTGTTTGAGAATAGGGGCCTTATACTGGCTCCAATCTATGAAATACGGGACAACTGCGACCAAAATGATAAGTGTTCCAAGAATACCACCTGTCCAATATAGGCTCTTCTTCATGATACTATGTCCCTTCTTTATTTATGATCTGTCCCGACAATTATAGCATATGGGGACTGAAGTCCCGAGTGTCTTTTGGAATTCTACTCTTATTTTATCCTGTGATGACTCTTTTGATCACTTCATTGGCGATTCTAAAATTCTTGGGGCGCTCTAACTCAGTATTCAAATATTCAAACATGCTGCTGAGATCAAGGATGCTCGCAATATGTTTCCAGTTTGGCGGAAGGCTTCCCCCATGTGATTTGTAAGCCTTCGTAACGGCTTCTTCAAAATCGTTTGGATATTGATCAGGGAAACGGAACAAGTTACCAAAATCGCTTAGAGGATTTCCAGAATAGGCGAACTCCCAATCCAGGACAGCCGTAATTTGGCCATTTTCAGCCAATAGATTCTTAAGATTAAAATCCGAATGGACCAAGCGGTTATTCGGTTTGAAGTCTTCAATGAGCTTTTCGTTTTGTGATAGAAACTTCCAAAGCTCAGTTTCAGAAACATTGGTGAGTCTTTCCTGTGCTCTTGTTTTGAGGCAAAACTCAATGTAAGAGAATGGCTCGCTTCCAAATGGTGGGGGCTTGATTTCTAAATTATTCCCAATGAATCCATGGCCAGAAAATTCATAGGTATGAATGGCGGCCAAAGTTTTTCCAATGGATTCTCCCATTTGTGTCCAATTAATTTCATTTTTTTCTTTAAGAGTTTGGGCGGACGATCCTTCCACAAATTCCATCAAGATAACGGGGAGATCCTCAATAATACTCTTTTCATCGAAATAATAGATTTTAGGAACAGGGACCGTTTTTGATACAAGTTTAAGGAGGGAGATTTCTGTTTGGGCAATAGTAAGCCCGCGCTGAACGATCCGTAGGAGGAGCGTGCGTCCATCAATTAATTCTAATTTGTAATTGGTATTGCTAAAACCACCTGAAACAGGTGCAAAAGACTTAAGCTTGGCCCCAACTTCCCATTTAAAAAGAAAATGACCGACTTGTTCCTTTGAAATACTTATCAGAGGAACGCGTCGGTCATAGGGCATTACTACTCGCTTATTCTGATGAAAACGACATCAGAAGTATCACTGAAAAACCATAAATACTCTACCAAGAAATCTGTAAAAGCTAGCTTTTACATTTACCTAGAGACGTTATTCTGGAACAGGAAACTCTACGACGCAGCAACCAACTTAAGATTTGTTGCAGAAGTCTTGCCCTTGTTTTTCTCTAGATCGTAGCTAAGGCGTTGTCCGTCATCAAGAGAACGAAGGCCCGCACTTTCTAATGCTGAGATATGAACAAAAACGTCGTTTCCACCTTCATCAGGCTGAATAAAACCAAAACCCTTTGTTGGGTTAAACCATTTAACTGTACCAGTTGCCATACTAAAATCTCCTTGGCGTTAGAACTACATACTTCATTATGCAGCATAGAAAACCACACGCTTTATTGTGTGGCATATTTTACGTAACCCTTATCATGCATATATTTGGCTGCAATACAAGTAAAATAATAAGTTAGACTGTCTAGCGTTGGAGTGATGGGGGAGGAAGACTGGATCCCGCGCTCATCCGTCTTCGCTTCCGCTACGACGTGATGGGTCTGATCTCTGAACTCTGATGACTGATCTCTAGGAGCCCGTCTACGCGATGCTTCGACGGGGCATCCGCTTCTCTAACGCGACGCCTCACAAATCCTAACGGATTTATCACGTCGTAGCGTAAGCGAAGAGTAAAGAGAGAGATGTTGAGAGAGCCCGTCTACGCGATGCTTCGACGAGGCATCCGCTTCTCTAACGCGACGCCTCACAAATCCTAACGGATTTATCACGTCGTAGCGTAAGCGAAGACGGATGGCGGATGGGGTGGGATTCGAACCCACGAAGAGCTTTCACCCTTGCCGGTTTTCAAGACCGGTGCCTTCAACCGCTCGGCCACCCATCCAACAGTCTAGGATTTGTCAGATGTTGCCCTTTCCGTCAAGAGGAAAAAGTTACCATATGCATGCAATCCCAATGACAATCAATGCACTATAAACGCCAGCCACTACGTCATCTAGCATGATGCCGATGGCATCTTGTCTCGTGGAGCCGCCCATATTTCTTTCTACCCAACAGGCCGGCCATATTTTGACGATGTCAAAGAATCGGAACAGAATAAAGGCCAATAGCCATAGCCGCCAATCTAGACCAGCAGGGAGGAGGGCAATTAATTGGCCGACCACCTCGTCAATGACAATGGAGGAGGGATCTTTTTGAGAGGGATTTTTCAGACGCTTTAAAATGATCACAGAGGCCCATGTGCCCAACAGAAACAGAATCGGGATGCAGATCAGTAAGAGGGAAAATCCTCCTATCCACATCAGGCAATATGCAAGAGGCAAAGTCGCCAAAGAACCCCATGTGCCAGGCGCTTTTGGCAGAAACCCTGTGCCAAACCAATGGGCAATTAGGCACGGTACGTTGGGATATTTGGAATGCGTCTGTTTCATTCTGGCTTGTTCATTCTGTCTTGGCGCATTATCTGTGTCTGCTAACTCTAATTTTAATGTCATCTCCAATGATCTGCAAAATCTACCATTTCGAGCCAGAGAATGTAAACGACAGATTCTTCTTGATCCCCGTTGATTGTTCTCTTATGTTTAGGCCATGGTTGGGCATGAGTATATTCTGCCCCATTTAAATTACGCACTTTGTGAAGATGTGATGTTAAAGCCCTTACAAATTGGTCCTGTTACTGTTCAAGATCCGGTGATTCTCGCGCCCATGTCCGGCGTGACCGATTTGCCATTTCGCCGTTTGGTCAAACGCCACGGTGTGGGCCTTGTGATATCAGAGATGATTGCGAGCCAAGCCATGATAAGGGCAACCCGTCAGTCTCTTAAAAAATGTGAGTTGCATCCCGAAGAACACCCCATGGCTGTCCAATTGGCTGGTTGCGAACCCAACGTGATGGCCGAAGCTGCCAAGCTTACCGAGGATCTGGGAGCGGCAATTATCGATATCAACATGGGTTGCCCTGTCAAAAAGGTAGTCAATGGGCACGCAGGATCGGCGTTAATGAGAGATGAATTGCACGCGGCTAAGATTTTAGAAGCAACTGTCAAAGCGGTTTCTGTCCCCGTGACCTTAAAGATGCGGACAGGATGGGATCATGACAACCGGAATGCTCCTTCTTTGGCTAAAGTTGCCGAAGAAAGCGGCATCCAGATGATTACCATTCATGGTCGGACCCGGTGTCAGTTGTATAATGGAAAGGCTGACTGGTCTTTTATCAAGCAAGTCAAAGAGGCGATCAGCCTTCCGGTTATTGGGAATGGGGATGTAAAAACATATGAGGATGTGGATGCTCTCTTGGAACAATCTGGAGCTGATGGGATTATGATCGGTCGGGGCACCTACGGAAAACCCTGGTTTTTATCCCAAGTAATTGAATATTTGAAGACGGGCAACAAGAACCCTACACCACCTTTAGAATATCAAAAGATGTTGATATTAGAGCATTTACAAGGGATGGCTTCCCATTATGGAGAACTCGTTGGGATCCGAATGGCGCGTAAGCATCTGAGCTGGTATAGCAAGGGACTTCCGTCCTCTGCAGAGTTTCGTTCTGAAATTAATCGATGTGAGACCTTGCAAAAAGCTGAGGAATTGATTATTGCGTACTACAACCCCATCGTCGATGGGGGGGGGTAGATAATTCGATTAAGGCAGAGATGTAATGACTGACAAGATATCCCATCATCCAAAGCATTTGCAGGCTAAAGCTGGGCTGGGTGATGCTGTTTATACTCTGTTGTCTCAATATCTCAGCAAACTTCCTCAGGGTACCGAGTATACAGGCCTTTATGCATTAGTTCAGGAAGAAATTGAAAAACCCCTCCTTCAGGTTGCCTTAGAGTTTTCAAAAGGAAATCAAACCAAGGCCGCCCAGATGTTGGGAGTGAACCGGAATACGTTGCGGAAAAAAATTAGGGAATATGGTATTTCTCTCAAAGCTACAATGCCAAAGGCAGCATAGAGTGCTTCCCACAAGACTCTTTTGTAAAGAGTGGAAATATTTCAATGAAGATTAAGGCCAGACTTAAAAAACAATTTTCCAAAGCAAGCCTTGAAAAGAGAATTGCGTTTGGCTTGGCGATTTTGGCTCTTCTATCGGGGACCGCAACCTATCTAAAACTCAATGATGCGTCTCTCTTGGAGCCTGGGAATCGAATTGTTTTCCCCTTGTTATTGGTCGATCTATCTATTCTCCTGTTGCTTGGGGTTGTCATAGCAAAGCGTTTGGTGGCCTTATGGGTGGAAAGAAAGCGGGGGAGTGCTGGATCTCTTCTACATGTACGTTTAGTGATGCTTTTCGGCTTAGTGACGGCTATCCCTACCATTTTCATGGCCTTCTTTTCCTTTTTGTTTTTCCAACAGGGGGTAGAGTCTTGGTTCAACACGCGAGTTCAGACGGCTCTTCATGATTCGGTAAAGGTGGCTCAAGCTTATCTAAAAGAGCACCAAAGGGGCATAGGGAACGATGCGTCTCTTATGTCCAGAGACCTGAGCCGGGAATTACCTTTTCTGTTACATAATGCAGAGAATTTTAATCGTTATTTGACGACTATGGCTGCAGTGAGATCCATGAGGGAAGCTATTGTTTTTGATGAAGCCCATAATATTTTGGCACGATCGGTCCTTACTTTTGCCTTGGACTTTGAATTTGTTCCGGACTGGGCACTGGAAAAGGCAAATGCTGATGGGGTTGCCCTGTTAACCAGTGAGGATGAGGATCGTGTTCGGGCCATTGTAAAAATAGAAGGGACTCCTCCAGCATATCTCTATGTGGGGCGTCCAGTGGATCCGATGGTTTTGAATTATGTGTCTAGTACCGAAGAAAGTGTAAACGATTACGATATTCTTGAGAGAGAACGTTCTGAAATTCAGATTATTTTTGCCCTTATTTTTGTGGTTGTCTCTCTTTTGCTTTTATTGGCTGCTATTCGCTTGGGAATGGTGTTTTCAAACCAGCTGGCGGCCCCAATTATCCGTTTGATCAATGCCGCCGAACAACTGGCCAAGGGAGACTTGTCGGCTCGAGTGCCAGAAGCTTCGGCAAAGGATGAGTTGGGTATTCTGAGTCGGACTTTTAACGAAATGGCGGCACAAACTCAGATTAATCAGCAAGAGCTTATAAGGGCAAACCAGAAACTAGACAGGCGTCGCCAGTTTACCGAATCGGTTTTGTCAGGCGTTTCTGCTGGAGTTATTGGGCTAGATGCAGGAGGGAACATCAATTATCCCAATCGTTCGGCTTCACAGCTCTTAAAGACTGATCTTTCAAAATTCCTAAGAAAGAATTTGGTTTCTGTTTTCCCTGAGGCTATCGAATTGTTGGAGAAAGCGAAGAGTGCCATTCAGAATGTGGTAGAGGGAGAAATCACTCGGACTCATGATGGATATCAAATGATATTTCTGGTGCGGGTCACTCGTGAGCAGGATAAGAAGGGAGATCTCAAAGGATTTGTGGTGACTTTTGATGACTTGACCGAACAATTGGCTGCTCAACGAAAAGCAGCTTGGTCAGATGTGGCCCGTCGTGTAGCTCATGAAATAAAAAATCCTCTTACGCCTATCCAACTTTCTGCAGAACGTTTGAAAAGGAAATATCTTCCTCAGATTCAAGAAGATCCGCAAGCTTTTCAAAAATGTATCGATACCATCGTGCGTCAGGTGGGAAATATTGGAAACCTGATTGGAGAGTTTTCAGATTTTGCTCGGATGCCTTCCCCGGTTTTTGAGGAAGAAGAGTTGCGGGATATGTGTCAGCAGTTGGTTTTGCTCCAACATAATGCGCACCAGGATATTGATTTAAAGTGTCGGTTTCCCGATGAGCCCATTTATGTGAACTGTGATGCTAACCAGGTGGGGCAGGCTCTGACAAACTTATTACAGAATGCCATAGATTCTATCCAAGAACGTGTGCCAGTTGTGGCTGGAGCAGCGCTTCCAAAGGGCAATATTGTGCTTACCTTAACACGGGAACGCCATGAGGTCCGTTTAACCATTGAAGACAATGGGAAGGGGCTTCCCAAAGAGGGGCGTGAACGCTTGGATGAGCCGTATTATACAACGCGTACAAAAGGAACAGGTTTGGGGCTTGCCATTGTTAAGAAGGTTATGCATGATCATGGGGGTACACTTGTAATGCAGGATTCTGTCGGGGGTGGTGCGGAAGTGACTCTTCTTTTTCGGGTTGAGGACGCTGTTGTTCAAGATGGGGATTCCGTTAGAAAAAAACAGGAAATGGTTCAATAAGTCATGTCACAGTCTGTACTTATAATTGATGATGAAGAGGATATTCGTCGCCTTGTCTCAGATATTTTAGGGGATGAGGGGTATGAGACTTATACGGCTGCCGATGGTGCTTCAGCTATGGAGACCATCAAAGTTCGTAGACCCTCGCTAGTGATTTTGGACATTTGGTTGAATGATAGTCGATTCGATGGGATTGAACTCTTGGATATCATTAAGAGCGATCACCCTTTGGCCCCGGTTATTATGATTAGTGGCCATGGAACTATTGAAACAGCTGTTAAATCTATTCAAAAAGGCGCCTATGATTTTGTGGAAAAGCCTTTTACGGCAGAGCGTTTGCTTCTCGTTGTAAAACGTGCTCTTGAGGCTTCTCGTCTCGTTAGGGAAAATATAGAACTTAGGGACAGAGTTGGAGAAGATGAGTTTGTCGGAGAATCTTCTGCTGCAACCCAGCTTAGAAGCACTATTGAAACTGTGGCCCCCACAAAGAGCCGTGTGTTTATTTCAGGAGATGACGGGGCTGGTAAAAAGACGGTAGCTCGTCTGCTCCATAAGCATTCTCAAAAATCTGCGGGTCCCTTTGTCTCTCTCAACTGTCGCAAAGCTTCTCCACAGACCATCGAGGAAGAACTTTTTGGTCGAGAAGGTCGCGCACAAAGTCCTCTTCATCCTTCTAAGACTGGCTGTTTTGAGATGGCCTATGGTGGCACGCTGTTTCTTGAAAATGTTGATTGTCTTCCCTTGGAGGTACAAGCGAAACTTGTAAAGGCATTGCATACAGAAATGATTCGGCGAGTGGATTCATCCCAAGCGATTCCAGTTGATGCTCGGATTATTTCTTCTAGTGCGGCTGATATGGATGTATTGATTAGTTCTAAGAGGTTTCGGGAAGATCTCTATAACAGGTTGAATGTGGTTTCTGTCAAAATTCCTTCCTTGAGCAATCGTCGCGAAGATATCCCAGCTTTAGCAGAAGGATTTAAAAATAAATTTCAGACGGAAAAAGGGAAGCATGCCGCAACTTTTAGCGAACAAGTTATATTGAAACTCAAAGCCCACGATTGGCCAGGAAATGTTCGTCAATTAAAGAATGTTGTGGAGTGGGCTTTGATTACTTCTTCCAATGATCCGGGGGAAAAAATTGGGGTGGAAGCTTTTCCCCTAGATATGTCAGAAATTAATGTAGAAGAGCCGCCAAAAGTTGATAATGAAGATGTCTTGAATTTTCAGTTGCGCGAAGCACGTGAAATATTTGAGCGCAACTATTTGAGTAGTCAAGTGAATAGATTTGGCGGCAATATTTCTCGCACCTCTGAATTTGTTGGTATGGAACGATCTGCCCTTCATCGAAAGTTGCGGGCTTTGGGACTATCCAGCGAAAAAGCAGAGTCGAGGAAAAAGAATAACGCCTAGCCAATGGAGAATATGCCATGAGGGTGATCGTTTGTGGAGCAGGGCATGTTGGCATGGGGATCATCCGATACCTGGCCGCTGAAAAAAACGATATTGTTGTTATAGATGAATCTGTCGAACTTATAAAAAAAGTGGAAGACAGTATGGATGTTCAAACGGTAGTTGGTGTGCCGTGCCATCCAGAATCACTTCATCGTGCAGGAGCTACGGAAGCAGAAATGTTGGTGGCCGTAACCCCTGTTGATGAGGTCAATATGGTTGCGTGTCAGGTTGCGCATTCGCTGTTCCATCTCCCCCTTAAAATTGCTCATTTAAGGAATCAGGCTTATCTTGATCCCCGCTGGTTCGATTTGTTTAGTACGAATCACATGCCTATTGATGTCGTTATTTCTCCCGAAGTTGAAATCGCAAAGGCCATTCAAAGAAATATCCGACTTCCTGGGGCTTTTGATCTTATTCCCAGCACGGAAGGGGAGATCCGGGTTATTGGTGTGAAATGCTCGGAAGAGTGTCCAATCTTGTACACACCCTTGCGCCAACTCACCACGCTATTTCCGGATCTGAATGTGACCGTTATCGGTATCATTCGTAATGATGAATTGATGATTCCAACCCAGGAAGACCAAATGTTGCCGGGGGATGAAGTTTATTTTATCACCGTGGCCAGTCAGGTTGATCGAGTTATGTTGGCTTTTGGTTATGAAGAAATTGCTTCACGGCATATTTTAATTTTGGGCGCTGGAAACATAGGGGTCAGTCTTGCTCGGGGGATTGAGGCTGCTCATCCCGAGGTGAGTGTCAAAATCATTGAACATAATAAAGAGCGGGCAAAATACATTTCTCAGAATCTGTCTCAAGGCGTTGTTTTGCAGGGGGATGCCCTTGATGTCAATATTTTGAAAGAGGCGGGCGTTCAAAAGACTGAAACGGTGGTGGCCGTTACAAATGACACGGAAGTCAATGTATTGGCGTCTCTTTTGGCAAAGCAAAATGGGGCCAAACGCTCCATAACTCTTGTAAACAACCCGGCCTATACATCATTGGTTACATCCCTTGGTATAGATGCGGTCATTAATCCTCGCATGATAACCATTTCTTCTATTCTCCAACATGTTCGAAGGGGCCGTATACGTTCAGTCCATTCCTTGAGAGATGGACTTGGAGAAGTCATCGAAGCCGATGTGCCAGAATTATCTCGGATTGTGGGCAGTACTGTTGGTAACATTAACATTCCCAATAGCATTTTTGTTGGCGCTATTGTGCGGGAGGGGCTTGTGGTAGTTCCTCAAGAGAAAACGACAATCCATGCAGGAGATCGCCTCGTTATATTGAGCACCCAAAAGGGAATTGGGGATGTGGAAAAGCTATTTATGACGGAAGATTATTTTTAGAGAAGGCTAGAACGGGAGTAAGAATTTATATGTCCAGATGTGTCTACGTCAATGGTCGTTATGTCCCTCATAACGAAGCCACGATTCACGTATTTGATCGAGGGTTTCAGTTCTCCGACGGTGTTTACGAAGTGATGGCTGTTGTCGGGGGAAAGATCATTAGTGAACAGGAGCATTTAGATCGCTTAGCCTACTCGCTGAAAGAGCTGGAAATACCAGCCCCCTGTAAAGTTGCTTCCCTAAAGCATATTTTTCGAGAAGTATTAAAGCGCAACAAAATAAGGGATGGCCGATTGTATCTTCAGGTTACCCGTGGGATTGCCCCCAGAGACCATGCGTACGCGGGTGACATGTCACCCTCTATTATTGTGGCAAGTCAAAGGGTCTCTCATGAAAAAGAAGTTGCGGGAATCAAAGTAATTACAATTCCCGATGCGCGCTGGAAACGGACAGATATTAAGTCAATCTCACTTCTAGCTAATGTGATGGCCAAGAGAGAAGCAGCACAGCAAGAAGCTGGAGAGGCATGGCTGACTGACGATAACGGTTATATTCGAGAAGCCGCAGTCAGTAATGTCTGGATTGTGCTAAAGGATGGGCGTATTCTAACGCCACCCTTAAGCTCTGGCATTCTTAAAGGAACGACCCGTTCAGTTGTTTTGGACCTTATAAAGGAGCTGGGCCTTAAAGTGGAAGAAAAGCTGTTTACCGTGGAAGAGGCCGAAAATGCTGAGGAAGCGTTTATAAGTGGATCTAGCCAGTTTGTGCGCTCGGTTGTTCAGATCAACGAACGCGTGATCGGGACCGGAGAAGGGGGACCCATAACGCATCAACTGAGGGAAGCTTATTTTAAATGGATGGAAGCCATATGAACTTGTTAGAAAAAATACCCTTTCCCAAAGCCATCCTCTTTGATTGGGATGGCACCCTTGTGAATGTGGAAAATGTCATTTTTGATGTTCTTAGTAAAACGTACGTTGCCATGGGAAAAGAGGCACATGACTGGAAAAATCTTGGGAGTGTTGTGGGCCATTCACTGAGAGACTTCTTCCCAACAGTTTTTAAAGATAAGTCCAAACAGGCAGAAAAAAAGTTCTATGAACTCTATGAACAGGACCATCTGGAGGAGCTAAAATTGGTTCCAGGTGCGGACTCCCTTTTAAAATATCTGAAAGAACAAGGTATATACACAGGCATTGTAAGCAATAAAAATGGGGATTATCTTCGAAAAGAAGTGGAACATCTCCAGTTAGGTTCCTATTTTGGGTCAATTGTTGGATCTTGTGATACGCCCAAGGACAAGCCTTCCCGTGTTCCCATAGATTACGCCCTTGCTGGGGTAGGGTATAGTCCCGAAAAGGATCCTGTGTGGTATGTGGGAGACCGTTCCGTGGATTTGGAGTGTGCCCACAACGCCGAATGCACTCCAATTTTAATTTCCCACATAAATGAGGTGGACGATTTAAATAAATTCGTTTATCCCCCGAGACTTATTATAAATTCTCCAAAAGAGCTAATAAATGTCTTGCAAAGCCCCTCTAGTTTTTGTTAAAAGGGGGTTCGCTCGTATATTTTACGGCGAGACTCGTAGTAGTCTGTTGATTTTTCCCTCATATGATGGAATATTAAGATAACAGGTAAGTATAATAACAAGGAGATATGGGAAAAAATATGTCTTCAGAAAAACAAAGCTTACAAGATGTGTTTTTGAACCACATCCGTAAAAATAAATCACCTGTGACCGTTTTCTTGGTAAATGGTATTAAGCTTCAGGGTGTTGTAACTAGTTTCGACAATTTCTCTTTGCAATTGCGTCGGGATACGCATGCCCAGCTTGTCTATAAGCATGCGATTTCAACAATCATGCCCACAGTTCCTATTCAGATGTACAAAGCATCTGATGAAGACGAAGGGGAACAGGAATAAAACGCCTAGATGCCATTAGATAAAGGACAGCAGAATAAGGCTGTCCTTGTCGTTCATTCCTATTCAACTTATATGGATCGTGGACGTGGATCCTGTTTGCGTGACGCTCAATCCCAATTAGAAGAAGTCATTAGCCTCGCTGAAGCCATTGATTTGCGCGTGGAGGAGGCACGGCTCGTGAAACTGTCCAGGCCGCGTCCCTCGACACTGCTTGGTGTTGGTGTCTTGGAAGAAATGAAAGAGCAGATTTCGGCAGAGTCTATTCCTTTGCTCATCGTAAATGCGTCCTTAACGCCCATTCAACAGCGTAACTTAGAGCGATTTCTACTGTGCAAAGTGATTGATCGAACTGGGCTTATTCTAGAGATCTTTGGCGAGCGGGCGCGAACACGGGAAGGGGTGCTGCAAGTCGAATTAGCAGCGCTTACCTATCAGCGGAGTCGTTTGGTGCGTTCCTGGACTCACTTAGAGCGGCAGCGGGGAGGATTCGGATTCTTGGGGGGCCCTGGTGAAACTCAGCTAGAAGTGGACCGTCGGCTCATCGATACGCGCATTCGAAGGTTGGATCGGGATCTGAAACGCATTCGCAAGACGCGCTCTCTCCAAAGAAAGGCCCGTCAAAAGGTGCCTTATCCCATTGTGGCCCTTGTAGGATATACCAATGCGGGGAAATCGACTCTGTTTAATCGGCTGACCAGCTCAGATGTGTATGTAAAGGATCAGCTTTTTGCCACGCTGGATCCCACCATGCGGGCAGTAATACTTCCCTCTGGCAATAAAATCATCCTGTCTGATACGGTGGGCTTTATTTCCCAGCTCCCGACCCAGTTGGTGGAGGCTTTTCGGGCGACCCTGGAAGAAGTGACAGAAGCCGACTTATTATTGCATGTGCGGGATATTTCCCATCTCGATGCCGAGCAACAAGCCAAGGATGTTGATAACGTTTTGAAGGAGCTTGGCGTTGGGCAAGAGATGATCAAGCACGAAGTGTCGGTGCTCAATAAGATCGACCTGTTGCCAAAGGCTGAACAGCCAACCAAGACTTCTAACTCTAAGGATCGCATTTTTCTATCTGCCATGACCGGCAAAGGCTGTTCCGACTTATTAAAATGCATCGATGATCATATGATCAAAGGCGAAAAAGTGCATAAAGTCACCCTGAATGCCAAAGAGGGAGAGCGCTTAGCCTGGCTCTATGCAAATGCCCACGTCTTAGAGCGAGAGGAAAAGGGCGCCCAATTGCATCTCAAAGTACGAATTTCCCCCAAAAACTGGGGACGCTTTTCCCAAATGGTTGCTCACGGCGAGAGCTAACGCGGAGGTAAGTGGGTAACAAGAGCTCTTTATAACACCTTTTTTATGCAACTTAGTAGTGGGTCGTATCTTATTTCCTTATGAAGAACTTCCTCGAGACATCGGTCTACTTTCCCCGCATATCGCAGGTGTCTTTTTATGTTATTCCCGCGGTTATATTTTGCAAAGCAATGCTTCACTTTACTTGTCATGTCTTCTGTAATCTGAGCCACATCCTGACGAATTTTTTCATCTGTGAGGCATTCAGCAATACCCTCTTCCATTTTAATATACGTAGGCTGACAACCATCAATCTTTTTAAGCGCAGTAAGAAAGTTATTTATTGTTTCCTCATGAGATTTTTGGGAGCTTGTTAAGCGAGCAGTCTTAGTGCAACATCTCTTCGCTGTATAATGAGGATTTAATTTTTTGCACTCACGATAACTTTCATCTAATTTGTGCTGCTCGCTGCTCGCTGCTCGCTGCTCGCTGCTCGCTGCTCTCGTGTCGGGGGAAGGATGCATCTCTTTCTTCGGCCTTGCAAACACTACCTGTTACAAAAAACGAAAGCATTAGCACTGCTACTACGCAGAAATTCCGTGAAAATATATTCATTATGTACCATCCCCTAGCTTTTTATTACTCAATCCTGATCAACTGGAATTACTTTAATATTCTCTTTCATACTAACAGCAATACCACTAGCGGGTCAATTTTAGGATCTTTCCGTGTCACAAACGTTTTCCCAAATTGATCCCTTTTTCTTGACAAGTTGTTGTGCTATGTAGAGTTTGCAAACCATGGGTATGGGGGTATAATCGATCTTCCGCGGGCGTGGTGAAATTGGTAGACACGCTAGATTTAGGTTCTAGTGACGAAAGTTGTGGGGGTTCGAGTCCCTCCGCCCGCACCACGAATATTTTGACCATTGTAGTTAACGAAGAAATGGAACTGATTTTATGAAAGTTACCGAGGTGAATTCAAAAGGACTGGAACATACGTATAAGATCGTAGTTCCTTCAAGCGAGATCCAAGAAAGAATTGAAGCCAAATTACAAGGACTGGGTGGGTCTGTAAATGTTCCTGGCTTCCGGAAGGGAAAGGTTCCTCTCACGCTTTTGAAACAGAGGTACGGAAACACGGTGAATACGGAAGTCCTGGAAGACGTTATCAAGGAAACTTCCATGAAAGCTTTTCAGGAAAAAGGGCTTATACCGGCAACGCAACCGAGCATCAAGGTAGATCTTTTTAGTCCAGAGCAAGATCTGGAGTACACAGTGACTGTGGAAACCCTTCCTGAAATTGAAGACTTTGATTTAAAAGGACTCAATTTGGAGAAATTAACGGTTCCCATTTCTGAAGATAAAGTGGAAGAATCGCTTTTGGCGCTGGCCGAGCGAAACAAAAAGCCTGTGCCCTTAAAAAAAGCGCGCAGCAGTAAAAAGGGCGACCATTTGCTGATAGATTTTGTCGGCTCCCTCGATGGGAAGGTTTTTGAGGGCGGCACGGCGAAAGATTTTCCTATTGAAATAGGGTCTGGAAACTTGATTCCAGGCTTTGAAGATCAACTGGTGGGTGCTAAAAAGGGCGATAAGGTAACTGTTGAAGTGACTTTTCCTAAAGAATACGGGGAAAAGAGCCTTGCGGGCAAAGGAGCAGCCTTTGATGTGACCGTGAAGGAAGTCTCTGAAATGTCCTCCCACGAGGTAAATGATGAGTTTGCATCTGCTTTGGGGTACAAGGATCTCAAAAAGCTTCGGGAAGATGTGAAAGCTCAGATGGGGAAAGATTTAGATCACTTGAGCCGATCCCATCTCAAACGTAAAATATTGGACAAGTTGTCTGAAACCTACGACATTGAGGTTCCTGCCACTATGGCTGATGCCGAATTTAAGAACATCTGGGATGAGTTCTCAAATCTTGCAAAAGAGGATGATGCCTTTAAGAAAGAGATGAAGGAAAAGGGTGAGAAAAAGCTTAAGGATGAATATAGATCTATTGCCGAGCGTCGGGTGAAGCTGGGTCTTGTCTTGGCGGATATTGGGAAGAAAAACAAAATTGATGTTTCTCAAAATGAGTTGCAGCAGGCTCTTATGGAGCATGTGCGTCAGTATCCTGGACAGGAACAGGAAATCTTTGACAAGATTAAAGATAATCCTCGTGCTCTTGCCTCGCTTCAAGCTCCTTTGTTCGAAGAAAAGGTTATTGATTACCTTATCAAGAATGCAAAGCTTAAAGAACGTGAAGTTGAAGTTGCAGAGTTGACAAAGGAACTATCAGAAGACCCCCTAAGTGGATTTTCAGAAGAGTAGGGAGTTGACCAACTCTATGTACCTGGTAAGGTATAGGGTAACAAATACATAAGAAAAGGGAGTCTCTATGACACATACTATGAACACTTTGGTGCCAACCGTTATTGAACAAACCAATCGCGGTGAGAGGGCCTTTGATATTTATTCACGCTTATTGAAAGAGCGTATTATTTTCCTGACCAGCCCTGGGGCCATGGATGAAAATACGGCGAGTGTTGTATGTGCTCAGCTATTATTTTTAGAGTCTGAAAATCCCAATAAGGATATTTCATTGTACATAAACTCTCCTGGGGGTGTTGTGACGGCTGGTTTGGCCATTTTTGATACCATGAACTACATTCACTGCGATGTATCTACCATCTGTTTTGGTCAGGCGGCATCCATGGGCGCATTTCTATTAGCCGCGGGAGCTCCTGGAAAGCGCTATTGTTTACCCAATGCACGCGTCATGATTCATCAGCCTGCAGGAGGGGCCCAGGGGCAAGCAACAGACATAGAGATTCAAGCCAAGGAAATCTTGGAGATTAGAGAGCTCACAAACAGGCATTTGTCCACTTTTACGGGCCAGCCTATTAAAAAGATAGCCGATGCTGTTGAGCGAGATAGGTTCTTTAGGCCAGAGGACGCTGTGAAGTTTGGTTTGGTTGATCACGTTATTACAGAACGTCCTCAACCTGAGGAGGAAATTGAGACCAAAAAGGCAAATTCCAAGTAATTCAGTGATCAGAGTTCAGATTTGGAGACTAGGTGACTGAGGGCGCCTGCGACGGCGTCTTCCTGGCCATCCGCCATAGCGACGCGTCACGTTGTAGCATCGCGAAGACGGAAGGCGGAAAGCAATTTAAGCCCATATTTTTTTATGGATTGTGCAAAGAGCGCAATGATGTTTAAATTAGAGTATGGAGTTTAGATAAGAAACGGGGAAGATATGAGTGCATCGGGAAGCGGGGATACGAAAAATACACTTTACTGTTCTTTTTGCGGAAAGAGCCAACATGAGGTAAGAAAGCTTATCGCGGGACCGACGGTTTTCATTTGCGATGAGTGTGTGGAACTTTGTACCGATATTATTCGGGAAGAGTATAAGTCCTCTTTGGCCAAAAAAGACGGTGGTTTCCCGACTCCTGCCGAGATTTGCAAAGTGCTAGATGACTATGTGATTGGCCAAGCAGAAGCAAAGCGTGTTCTTTCTGTGGCGGTTCATAACCACTATAAGCGCCTTATTCACGACACGAAGAATGAAGAAGTGGAATTGTCCAAGTCTAACATTTTGTTGATTGGTCCTACTGGGTGTGGAAAAACCCTTCTAGCGCAAACGTTGGCAAGGGTCCTGGATGTTCCATTTACCATGGCCGATGCGACCACATTGACCGAGGCTGGTTATGTTGGTGAAGATGTTGAGAATATCATCCTTAAACTTTTACAGTCTGCCGATTATAATGTGGAACGTGCCCAGCGTGGAATCGTTTACATTGATGAAGTGGATAAGATTTCTCGTAAATCAGATAATCCGTCTATTACCCGCGATGTATCTGGTGAAGGGGTTCAGCAAGCTCTCCTAAAAATTATGGAGGGAACAGTTGCCGCAGTTCCACCACAAGGGGGACGCAAACATCCTCAGCAAGAGTTCTTGCAAGTGGATACGACAAATATCCTCTTTATCTGTGGAGGTGCCTTTGCAGGGTTGGAGAAAATTATTTCTGCTCGTGGCAAGGACGTAGCCATCGGATTTGGGGCGCACGTGAAGACCAAAGATGAAAGATCCACGGGCGAGCTTTTGATGGGTGTTGAACCCGAAGATCTTCTTAAATTCGGGTTGATTCCCGAATTTGTGGGCCGCTTACCGGTTATCGCAGCTTTGGGCGATTTGGACGAAGAAGCTTTGATCGAAATTTTGACCCAGCCCAAGAACGCCCTGGTTAAACAATATCAACGGCTTTTCGATATGGAAGAAGTGAAGCTGGAGTTCTCTGAAGATGCTCTTAAGAGTGTTTCCAAAAAAGCCATCGAGCGGAAAACTGGCGCTCGCGGTCTGAGATCTATTCTTGAAGGCGTCTTGTTGGATACCATGTTTGAGTTGCCGTCTTATGAGAATGTTGAAGAAGTTCTCGTCAATAAAGAAGTTATTGACGACGGAAATGACCCTGTTCTCGTCTATGGCCGAAAACAAGCAAAGGCCAAAAAGACTTCCAGGCGCTCTTCATAGACCTAAATCTTTTAGTTCCAATTAGTAATATTGCTAAAATGATTTGTAGTTGATGGCTTTTTCAAGGAAAAAATTGATATTTTTCAATGGGTTAGAGTTTCAGGGTTGTGTCTTTATTGCAAATGATGGACATGGGCCTTGAAAAACGTATAGTATGAACTGATTTTTGGAAATTTATTAATAGATATTGAGAGTATAGAGCACCCCATGGATAAGGAATCTAAGCTTCAGAAAGGGACACTTTTCCCCGTTCTTCCCTTGAGAGATATTGTTGTTTTCCCAGATATGGTCGTTCCTCTTTTTGTGGGGCGTGAAAAGTCTGTACAGGCCCTCGAGTACGTTATGCAGCGTGATGTGCCTCTTCTATTGGTGACACAAAAGACGTCTTCTCAGGAAAATCCAAAGCCTGAAGACTTATATTCAGTAGGGACTTTGGGGACTGTTCTTCAGCTTTTGAAACTGCCTGATGGGACGGTGAAGGTTCTGGTTGAGGGTGGCAGTAGGGCTAAACTCATAAATTTCAAAACCGATGAGAAATTTTATCAAGCTTATGCAGATCCGATCATTGATGGGAGCTCCGATACAGAAGAAGTAAAGGCTTTGCGTCGTGCCATAATTGATGAGTTCGAAAAGTATATTAAGACCAACCAGAAAATCTCTCCTGAAGTGTTTGGGGCTATTTCACAGATGGAATCCGCTGCAAAATTGGCAGACGCGGTGGCTTCATATCTTACTTTAAAAATCCAAGATAAACAGAAGTTGCTTGAGATTGAATCTCTCACCGAGCGGCTCGAAAAAGTTTATTCCCTGATGGGGGCGGAAATTGAAAGTCTCAATGTAGAGCGCAAGATCCGAAATCGCGTAAAGCGCCAAATGGAAAAGTCTCAACGGGAATACTTTTTGAACGAACAAATCAAAGCGATTCAAAATGAGCTTGGAGACGCCCCAGATGGCAAGGGTGAAATCGAGGAACTTGAAGAAAAGATTAATAAGACAAAATTGTCGAAAGAAGCAAAAGATAAAGCACTGGCCGAACTTAAGAAGCTAAAAAACATGAGCCCCATGTCGGGCGAGGCTACCGTTGTTCGGAATTATCTAGATTGGTTGTTGGATATTCCTTGGCAGAAAAGGAAAACGGTTAAAAAGGATATAAAATCGGCTGAAAAAATCCTTGAAAAAGATCATTTCGGTTTGGAAAAGGTAAAAGAACGGATTTTGGAGTATTTGGCTGTTCAACAGAGAGTCGATAAGGTTCAGGGCCAAATACTGTGTCTCGTGGGGCCTCCTGGTGTGGGGAAAACGTCTCTCGGGAAATCCATTGCGCGGGCGACCGGTCGGAAATTTGTGCGCGTGTCTTTGGGCGGTGTTCGTGATGAAGCGGAGATTCGGGGCCATCGGCGTACCTATATAGGGGCGATGCCTGGCAAGATTATTCAAGGGATGAAGAAGGCAAAGGCCTCCAATCCTCTCTTCTTATTAGATGAGGTAGATAAGCTTGGCGCAGACTGGCGCGGAGATCCTGCATCGGCTCTCCTAGAGGTATTGGATCCTGAGCAGAACACTCAATTCAATGATCATTATTTGGAAGTGGATTATGACTTGTCTGATGTCATGTTTGTCACAACAGCCAACACGCTCAACATGCCGCAGCCGCTTTTAGACCGCATGGAAACGATTCGGATTTCGGGATATACAGAAGATGAAAAGCTGGGCATTTGTACGCGTCATCTCATCCCAAAGCAGTTGGAAAAACATGGCCTAAAAAAGGGTGAGTGGAGTATATCTGCTGAGTCCTTGAAAGAACTTATTCGTTATTATACCCGTGAAGCTGGCGTGCGTAATCTAGAGCGAGAAACGGCGAGCCTTATGCGTAAGGCCGTTAAAGATATCTTGATGAATGGGTCAAAAAAGATCTCAATTACGCCCAAGGTTTTGCAAAAATACTTGGGCCCCCATCAGTACCGTTATGGCGAAATGGAAGATAAGGATGCCGTGGGTGTCACAACTGGCCTAGCTTGGACAGAAGTGGGCGGCGAACTGTTAACCATTGAAGCAGTTCTTCTTCCTGGAAAAGGAAAGATGCGTATTACAGGAAAGTTGGGCGAAGTTATGCAAGAGTCTGTGCAGGCTGCTGCAAGCTATGTCCGGTCTCGGGCTCAGAAGTTTGGCATTGATCCAAAGACTTTTGAGGAAACAGATATTCACATCCATGTACCAGAAGGGGCAACGCCCAAAGATGGTCCATCTGCAGGCGTTGCCATGTGCACATCTATCGTCTCGCTTTTGACGGGTATACCTGTTCGTCGTGACCTTGCCATGACGGGTGAAATCACTTTGCGGGGACGCGTTCTTGCTATTGGTGGTTTGAAAGAAAAAGTCTTGGCGGCCCATAGGGGGGGCATAAAGACAGTTTTGATTCCAAAGGATAACGAAAAGGATCTTGTGGATATTCCAGAAAAAGTCAGAAAGGAAGTTAAGATTATTGCCTTTGAAGACGTGGATAAGGTCCTTGATACGGCTCTTTCAAAAAAAATCACCCCTTTTAAAGAGTCAAATTTGGGACGAAATATGTCAAAAAAAGGGCAGATTGCTGAGGTTGAGCGCGCTTAGCAAGTCGAGAACACCCCGTTTTTTGGGGAAAAATCAAGAAAAAATGAAAAAAAGTGCTGTTTTAGGCCAAAAATTAACAAAAGTTGATTGACGGGCGCTTTTAGTTTGGCATAGACTGACACTGGTTAAATAAATTGGTGTCGGTTTACAATAACAAGGGTTATAACAGTGAATAAAAGCGAATTAATCTCATCGGTAGCTACAACAGCTGGTCTTTCAAAAGCTAATGCAGCTAAAGCAGTAGACAGTGTGTTTACGACAATTCAAAACTCACTTAAGCAAGGTAAAGAAGTTCGCCTTGTTGGTTTTGGTACTTTTACAGTAACAAAGCGTGCAGCTACAGAAGGTCGTAACCCACGTACGGGCGAAAAGATTAAGATTCCTGCATCTAAGCAACCTAAGTTTAGAGCTGGTAAGACTTTGAAAGCTGCAGTACAGAGTGTAAAGCTCTAGAGCAACTTTTTTTAAAGTTAAAAACGCCGCTTTCGAGAGGAAGCGGCGTTTTTTTATGGATATACCAGAATTCTGATGTCGAAGGTCAGAGATCAGAAGGGAAGATAACAGATGTCGGAGATCAGAAGTTGGATGTTGAGACGAGGTAGTCTGAGGAGACACGCGACGGCGTCTTCCCGGAGCCTAGGAAACACATCTTATCATCCTTCCCATTCTCGTCTTCCCGGAGCCTAGGAACTCTAGACGAATCGGCGTCTTAAGCCGATGAGGCGTAGAGTGAGTTGGCATCGCGGGATCCAGAAAAAAGAGTGCCAGAGAGCAGGATTTAAGACTGGATCCCGCGCTCATAAGAAATTCTAAAGCGCGCCTCCGGCTTGCTCATAATTCCTAATGGCCGGG